>CBDTZS010000254.1:0-3748 GCA_965364955.1 uncultured Tenacibaculum sp.
CGTATTCGGCATTCGGATACTTTTTCAGTCTTTCAATAATTTCGTTAATTGCTTTGTCTATCGGTTTGTTCAGCTCGCGCACAACGTTTTTGTATAATTAGTTGCGTGATTTTAACACTAAAGTTAGCAAATAAATCACAGATAGAAAGTCTACAAAAACTTTCGTAAATTGGCTTTTACCAGCAATTTTTTTATACGGTATTGTGTAGGCTTATCTTTTATATTTCAATTTTGGATTTTTATTATTCCACTTATAAATAATTGTTTCTTGAGTTTTTTCCATTAATAAAAAATATTTTAATTCTTTCAATACTTTTCTATCTATTTCATTTTTTCCTTTCAAATACATTTCCATCGAAACTCATTTTACAAGAAACTCCTTTCTCCTTATTGTCAAAATGAAAATGTGGTTTGTTATCAATAAAGTGGTCATTGCTATAAATGTTAAAAACATAACCAAATTGAGATTTCCATTCTTTTATTTTTTCAAGGCCTAAATATCTAATTCCTTCTTTATGATCCTCTATAGTTAAACCTTTTTCAAAAGTAAATTTCAATTCGTCAAAACAGCAATCTAACTCAAGTGGATTTATAGTTTTTCTTTTTTTTATTATTTTCTTGTGAAAAACAATAAATAGCAGAAGTAATAAAGTGAAAAAGTAAGTCAATCCTAAAAAGATGTCATATTGAAAGCACAAATCAATTTCTGATATACTAGAAATACATTCTCCGATTTCGGTTTCATATTTTAAGCTGACTAAAGTATCTATTGTCATATAATAGAAAATAGGTATTCCTATTAGAAAAACAATCAGAAATATTATGTATGTTATTTTTTTCAATAAAATTTGGTTTTTAGCTTACATACAACGGTCTAGTATAAGAAAAGTAGGGCAGTTGAAAGCGATACCTTTCGGATTAAACTAAAGCGAATTTTAAGTTTTGTTAATTATCTTTTCTCTTTTTAATTATGCCAACTTTTTAAATTTGGCGATTGGAAAATAAACACAGACCTTTCAATTAAGCACTTATTGCCCTATTTTTTATACATTGTTGGCAACAGTTTTTAACATCCGGGTGATTGAAACCAAGAAATTATTTTCCATTCACCATTTACTTTCGCAATTGTCATTTCCTTTATTAAATCGTAAGACGTAAGTTCAGATGCTACATATCCAATTTCGTTTTCTCCTAATTTTATTTCAATCCAATTAATTCCGTCAACAGTTTGATATGTTTTGTTTGTCATTGTCAAAATATTGCAATCACATTTAAAAACCTCATAGGATGTTGTCCTTATTATTTCTGATTTTAGGCTTGGTTGTTTTCTTATATTGACATTTTCTCCTAAAATAAAAAGTTCATTTTCCGTATCTATTTTCTTTAAATATGAAGGTCCTTGAAAAATTATTTTATCGTGAGGAACAATATTTTCAGGATTCTCATCTTCAAGTCTACTAAATCCAAATCTTAAAATAGTCAACATATCTTTCCAAGAATTTTCAGGGTTTTCCTTGAAATAATATTTTATCAATTCATCTTTCGTACAACCTGGGTATCCGCAAACATCTTTACTTTCAAATACTCTTTCGGCTAAAAACTCTTTTAGTTTTAAAGTGTCTTTTTGTATAACACAATTGAGTAATTCTACTTTAAACTTTAAAAAACTCAAATCCAAATAAGACTCATCATTAATTATTTGCCCATATGAGCAAATGGACAATAAAATCGTTAATGTTAATATGAAGTTTCTCATTGTCTTTAATTGTAGCCAACGTCTCGGTTAAACTCCGTTTTAATGCAGTTTAGGTTTTGTTAGGCTTAGTTTTTATATTTTTTAATTTCCCAATTCTCACAAAAAGAATCATCGATAATTAATCCATTTACGGACTTTCTGAATCTAAAAATACTATCATTTAAATATTCTAATTTATGTTCTTTTTTTGAATCAAAATACTGAGATAATTCAGTGTTGAAATCATGGAATTGAACAATAAAATAAGTACTGTCAATTTTAACCTTTCCTTTATATTTCAATGATTCACCCTCTTGATTCTCGTTTTCGGGATAGTAGTAAATTTCTAATAAAGAAGTCGAATCTTTAGCTATGGTAAAACTTAATTCTCGATAATCACCTCCATCTAGAGAAAGGCTATAAGGTAATTCTACTTCATATATTCCGTCAATGACCTCGATGTCTTCACAAGGAATTTCTGGACATTCTTTGCAAGGTTGATGTTCAACAGGGTACTTACTAATAGTATCAAATGTTGTGAATAGGTATCTGTACTTTTTTCCATTATTTTCCCAATTCCAGTAAGCTAAGTTATTTTGTTCCTTATTAATTTCTATTCTAAAAACTTTTAGTTTATCAGATTTTCTGTCAATTGCTTCTAAATAATAATTATCTCCCTTTTTATTTAATTCGTTAACTAAGAAATCATAGTATTGTTCTTCATAGTTGATGTGCATTAATTCATTCCCATTAGAAAGTGTAGTAAATTGAATACTTCTATCTCCTCCTTTACAAGGGAAATATAGTGTAAGTTCATCACCAATTTCTGTTAGTCTTTGCCAAGTTTTTGGAAAGTTAGCAAAATTAACTTTGGTTACTTTATCTTTAATGCTCCTCTTTTTGGAAGTTTCATTGCATCCAATAAAGATTAAAAGAATAATTAATAGTTTGTAGTTTTTTATCAAATTAAGCCTAACTTGGTTATATACTGATCTTTATTTCGTGTAAACGTTCCAAATAGGAGGGGGATGCGAAGTAAAGGTATTTAATAATTTAAAATTACAACTTTTTTTACTTAACACAATTATGTAAATTAACTTTTAAGTTTATAGGGTATGAACGTCTATTGTACTTATAGCTAAAAATTCTCAGGTAAATGTTACCTGAGAATTTAAAACTTGTATGATTTATTAGGTATTACTAATTAAACTAGTGTTTTGGATTTTCTAATAAGTTAAAACTACTTGAATCTTTAATCGTAACTTCTTCAGAAAAATCACCATGAACAATTAAATTATTTTCGTGACGATTAATCAATTTACTCATTTTATTACGATTTAATAATAAAACAGTTTTAGAACCAGAATGATCTTTTGCTTCTAAAATATTTTCACCATTAAATTCAATAATCCATCCACTTTCTTTGATGTTCTTTTCGTATTCTAATTCGATTATTGGCATTTTATAAAAACGATAATCTTGTATATACCCTAATTCTATTTTCAAACGTAAATTACCACCTTCAACAGTGTACGAACTTTCTTTTAAACCAGCCTCTTTTAAAGAAAACTTATTAAAAGCAGGTTTATCCATTACAATTTTTAACTGTCCTTCTGTTGTACTTAATTTCATAATTGATTGTTTAAATTTATCTACTACTAATTTACGGCTACTATGTTTTTAGAAAAATGACTTTTATCACCATTTCCTATAATTGAATAGTTTTTTGTTAATTATTTAGAGCTACTGATATTCTATAAATAGAAAATTTAGTAAACAAAAAAACCTCACAAACGAATGTGAGGTTCTATAATTATATGCAAACATTGTTCGCCTACATGTTTCTTCTATATTGTCCACCAACTTTAAATAAAGCTTCGGTGATTTGACCTAAAGAACAGAATTTAGTTGCTTCCATTAATTTGTCAAATAAGTTTTCATTCTGAACCGCAGCTTGCTGAAGAATAGCTAAATGCTCTTGAACTTTTCCGTCGTTAGCTTTGTTTAATAAAT
>CBDTZS010000255.1:0-3746 GCA_965364955.1 uncultured Tenacibaculum sp.
CCTACCCAAGGAGCAAATGTTCCTCCTAAACCAATAAAAATTGATTGTGGTATAAATCCTTTTACAAAGTCGAATTGATGGCGTACATCCAAAATTATAGCATCCGTTGTATTGGCTACTTTTTCAAAATCAGAAACAGATAGCGCTCTTGCACCGTTTTCGATAACGTCATCAATTGACTGATATCCTTCCTTGTTCATTTTTACGTTTAAAGGAAAGTATGCTGGTGGAGGTAATAATCCTTCGGTTACTTCTTTTACGAATTCTTCTTTAGTCATATCGGCACGCAAAGCATAATTGGTTTTCTTTTGATCACCAATAGTTCCAACAGTTTCTTTACTTAAGTTTTTACCACAAGCAGATCCTGCACCGTGCGCGGGATATACAATAACATCATCTTCTAATATCATTATTTTAGTTCGTAAACTATCAAACAACATTCCTGCTAAATCATCTATTGTAAGCTCCCCTTTCTGTGCTAAATCTGGACGTCCAACATCTCCTAAAAACAAGGTGTCTCCACTAAATACCGCATGATTTTTACCCTTTTCATCTTTTAACAAATAAGAAGTACTCTCTAAAGTATGCCCTGGAGTGTGCAATGCTGTAATTGTAATATTTCCTATTTTAAAAACTTCGCCATCTGTTGCTATATGAGATTTATAATAGGTTTGAGCTGTTGGCCCATAAACAATTGTTGCATCCGTTTTTTCTGCTAGCGTTACGTGTCCGCTAACAAAATCAGCATGAAAATGAGTTTCAAAAATATATTTAATATTTCCAGTATCTTTTTCTGCTTTTTTTATATATGATTGTACTTCACGTAACGGATCAATTATAGCAATTTCTCCATTACTTTCAATATAATAAGCACCTTGTGCTAAACAACCTGTATAAATTTGCTCTATCTTCATAATATTAATTAGTCATACGCTTGATGTATATATTGTGCGTATTTTTTTTGATTTTTATTATCCCCTGTTTTAAAAAAATTTACGGCGCCATTAGCCCGCATAAAAAAGTGATCTAAACTGGCAACTTCTAATACTCCTCCTTTAAAAAAAGCATCTCTCACAGGACCTTTTACACCTGCGAAATAGAAGGCTATATTTCTTTTATTATAATACCTGATACGCTCTTTTAGCATTTCTATTCCGGTACTATCAACTCGATTAATACTTTCGGCATCTAATACAATTAGTTTTAGTATTTTCCCTTTTTCTTCTACCATTTCATCTAATTTTTCACGAAAATAATTTGAATTTGCGTAAAATAATTGAGCATCAAAACGGAACACTAAAATCTCATTTTCAATAATTACTTCTTTAAATCTATTTTTATTTCGGTAAAAATCAGAGCTTGGTACTTTTCCTAGCTCTATTACATAAGGTCTAGATGTTCTAAAAATTAACACAACTAAAGACAAGCCGACTCCCATTAATATTCCAGGTTCAATTCCGAAGAATATAGTAGACAAAAAGGTTGCTAATAACAGCCAAAAATCTAAATTATTAGCATTCCAAAGCCTTTTAGCTTCCTTTACATTTATTAAATTAAATACTGCTACTATAATTATTGCAGCTAGTATTGTTTTTGGTAAGTGATAAAATATAGGAGTTAAAAATAGTAATGTAAGTATAACTATTATTACAGATACAATTGCCGAAATTCCTGTTTTACCACCTGCTTCTTCATTTATTGCTGAACGAGAAAAACTAGATGTTGATGGGTACGATTGAAATAAAGACCCTACAATATTACTTAAACCTAAAGCTACCAATTCTTGATTAGGTCTTATTCTATATTCATCTTGCTTTGCTTCTAGAGTTTTGCCTATAGATATAATTTCTAAATAACCTACCATAACTAAAGTTGCTGCTATCGGTAATAATTCTCTGATTAGAGCTATATCTATAATCGGAATAATGAATTTAGGTAAGCCTGAAGGAATCTCTTTAACAATTGCAACATCAGGTAAATAGTTTCCAAAAAAGCGAACTACTACAATTCCTAAAACAACAACAATTAAAGCATTTGGTATTTTTTTATTGATTTTCCTAAAAAACATAATAATAACACAAGCAATAATTCCGATAATAGTAGTATTTATATTAAAATATGAAACCCTATTAATAATATCTTCAAAAAGAATATGCACTTGGTCACTCTGTAAAAACTCTACTCCAAATAAATTTCTAAATTGATTTAACCCTATAATAAGAGCAACTGCCGATGTAAAACCAATAATTACCGGTCTTGACAAAAAATTCACAATGAATCCTAGTCGAAATAACCCCATTAAAAATTGGATACTTCCTACCATTAATGCTAACAAAATAGCAATGGCTATATAACTCTCAGAACCCATTAATGCAAGTGTTGAAACTCCTGTTGCTACAATCAAAGAATCCATTGCTACAGGACCAATTGCTACTTGGCGAGATGAACCAAAAATTGCATACATTAATTGTGGTACTAAAGCTGCATACAAACCATAAATAGGTGGCAACCCAGCAATTAAAGCGTACGCAATTCCTTGAGGAATTAACACTGTTGCTACAGTAATACCAGCTACAACATCACCTCTTAGTTGTGATTTTTTATAGTTTGGCAACCATTCTAATATGGGTATGAGTTTTTTTAGTAGTTTCATTTTAAAAAAGCCCTCCTTGGCTTGCTTCTTTTATTCTTCCTAAATGTTTATATGC
The DNA here is from genome assembly GCA_965364955.1 of uncultured Tenacibaculum sp. GTDB lineage: Bacteria > Bacteroidota > Bacteroidia > Flavobacteriales > Flavobacteriaceae > Polaribacter. The sequence goes on from CBDTZS010000255.1 coordinate 2,709, forward strand.
TAAGTCGGTTACTTCTCTTCCTCTTGGTGTACGCATTATAAAACCTTGCTGAATTAAAAAAGGCTCATATACTTCTTCAATAGTCTCCGTATTTTCACTAACAGCTGTTGCAATTGTACTAATACCGACAGGGCCTCCTTTAAATTTATCTATAATGGTAGACAGTATTTTGTTGTCCATTTCATCTAAACCATGTGCATCTACATTCAATGCTTTTAAAGCATATTCAGCTATTTCAATAGTAATATTACCGTTTCCTTTTATTTGCGCAAAATCTCTAACTCTTCGTAGGAGTGCATTTGCAATTCTTGGCGTTCCTCTACTTCTACCGGCAATTTCAATTGCTGCTTCCATAGAAATTGGAACTCCCAAAATCTGCGAACTTCGTTGAACAATTGTAGTTAGTAATTCTGTTGAATAGTAATGTAAACGGCTACTAATACCGAAACGTGCTCTCATTGGAGCTGTTAATAACCCAGAACGAGTAGTGGCTCCAATTAAAGTAAAAGGTTCTAAGTTAATTTGAACAGTACGTGCATTTGGTCCTGATTCAATCATTATATCGATCTTATAGTCTTCCATTGCTGAGTATAAATACTCTTCTACAATGGGACTTAAACGATGAATTTCATCTATAAATAAAACGTCACGCTCATCAAGATTTGTTAATAATCCTGCTAAATCTCCGGGTTTATCTAAAACGGGACCTGATGTTACTTTAATTCCAACTCCTAATTCATTTGCCAGAATATGGGCTAACGTCGTTTTCCCTAATCCCGGAGGGCCATGAAACAATGTGTGATCTAAAGCTTCGTCTCTTTGATTTGCGGCTTCAACAAATATTTTTAAGTTATCAATTGCTTGATCTTGTCCTGCAAAATCTTCAAACGATAGTGGACGTAGTTTTTTTTCTACATCTAACTCGTCATTGGAAAGATTAGTGTTTTCAGGGTTTAAGTTTTCGTTCATGTTGGCACAAATATACTTGAAATATACTATTTGATTTGTAATAATTGTTACGTAATACTATTATCAATG
>CBDTZS010000256.1:0-3731 GCA_965364955.1 uncultured Tenacibaculum sp.
CAAGAAGATTTACTAACTGAAATTAGAGATTTATTAAAGAAATAAAAAGTTGATTACTATATAAAAAAAGGAGGTAAATAAATTTATCTCCTTTTTTATTACTTCATTTTTTCACTAAACATGCTTGCCTTTTTCCCAACCATGCTTACCTAAATATTGATCTCCGCTTTCTACAGCACCATCTTCAATTGAAGTTCCCATAGAATCATTCCATCTATTTAAGTATCCAAACAAAGAAATAACACCTAGCATTTCTACAATTTCTCCTTCATTCCAATACTTATACAATTCAGTTTTAATTGCTTCATCTACCATGTTAGGTACCATAGATGCTGCTAAAGAAAAATCTAATGCTGCACGTTCTGCTCCTGAAAAAGCAGCATGTGTTTTATACTCCCAAATATTATCTAATTGTTCTTGCTCTGCTCCGTAACGTTCAGCCGCACGAATAGCATGAGCTTGACAATACCTGCAACCTGTAGCGTTACTACTCACCCAAGCTATCATTCTTTTTAAAGCTGAAGTTACTTTACCTTCATTAGCCATAACAGCTTTATTTAAATTGATAAATGCTTTTGAAATCGCTGGCCTACGTTGCATCGTTAAAACCGAATTTGGGCAAAACCCAAGTGTTTCATTAAAAAATTCTGCTAATTCTTTTGTTTCCTTGTCATGATCTGCTAACAAAGGTGTTACTAATGGCATATGTTTTAGTTTTTATTAATGTTTTTTTACTGTAAATTTGTGTAATTATTCGCTTCTTTTAGTCGACATACACACAAATTAACTCACGCAAGAAACAAAAAAAATATGGCATCACATAGTGTTACAACCTTTTGGAAAGAAAATATGCAATTTGAAACAGATAATCCTAGCGGGCATAAAGTATTAATTGACACTTCTGAAGACAATGGAGGAAATAATTCTGGTTTAGCTCCTAAAGCAATGATGCTATCTTCCTTAGCTGGTTGTTCTGGTTTAGATATCATTCCTTTATTAAAAAAGATGCGAACTTCTTTTAAAGATTTTAAAATTGAGGTTACTGGTGAATTAACAGAAGAGCATCCTAAATATTATGATAAAGTTTCAGTTGATTATCATTTTTATGGGGCTAATTTAGAGGAAGAAAAAATTAACAAAGCAGTAAAACTATCAGTAGATAAATATTGTGGGGTAATGGAAATGTTTAGAAAATTTGCGGATGTAAAAACGGCTATTCATTTTCATAACAAATAAAAAAATCAACAAATTACTATGCGTTGGAAATTAAAACCAAAACCTGATTCTACAAAAGTAGATCAATTAGCCAAAGAATTATCCATAGATAAAATATTGGCTAAAATATTAGTGCAACGCAATATAGATACATTTGAAAAAGCAAAGAAATTTTTCCGTCCGTCTTTAAACGATTTACATGATCCGTTTTTAATGAAAGACATGGATATTGCAGTTCAACGAATTGAAAAAGCAATTACGAATAATGAAAACATTTTAGTTTTTGGTGATTACGATGTTGACGGAACAACCGCAGTTTCTTTAATGTCTTCTTATTTGAAAACAATTCATCCAAATATTTCAACTTACATACCTGATAGGTATGCCGAGGGTTATGGCGTTTCTTATATGGGAATTGATTTTGCGGGAGACAATGACTTCTCATTGATTATCGCTTTAGATTGCGGAATAAAAGCCGTCGAAAAAGTTGCATACGCATTAGAAAAAGGCATCGGTTTTATTATTTGTGATCATCATAAACCAGGAAAAGAAATTCCGAAGGCGATTGCTATTTTAAACCCTAAGCAAATAGATTGTAATTACCCGTACGACGAATTATGCGGTTGCGGAGTTGGCTTTAAATTGATTCAAGCATTAGCCTCAAAAAGAAATCAAACTATAGACGATTTAATTCCGTATTTAGATTTAGTAGCTACTGCAATTGCAGCAGATATTGTTCCGATCACCGGAGAAAATCGGACTTTAACCTATTTTGGTTTACAGGTAATAAATTCTCAACCCAGAAACGGATTTAAAGCAATTATCCATCAACTTGATAAAAAAGAACTTACAATTACTGATGTTGTTTTTACTATTGCTCCGCGGATAAATGCTGCCGGAAGAATGAAACATGGAAATTATGCTGTAGAACTTTTAACAGAAATGGATTTTGATTCAGCAGTTGAGTTTGCCTCGGCTATTGAAAAATTTAATTCTGACAGAAAAGATCTTGATAAAAAAATTACCCAAGAAGCCTTACTTCAAATCGAAAAAAATGAAGAAACTGAAAAGTTCACTTCTGTAGTTTTTGAAGAGGAATGGCATAAAGGGGTTATCGGAATTGTAGCTTCTCGTTTAATTGAAACCTATTATCGTCCTACTTTAGTTTTTACCAAAAGTGGTGATAAATTGGCAGCTTCTGCTCGCTCTGTAAAAGGGTTTGATGTATACAATGCTTTAGAAGAATGTTCTGAATTTATTGAACAATTTGGCGGGCATAAATATGCTGCAGGTTTAACACTACTACCTGAACAGTACGAAAATTTCAAAAATAAATTTGAAGAGGTTGTTTCATCAACCATAGATAAAGAACTACTAATTCCTGAAATAGTTATTGAAGCTGAACTAGATTTATCTAAAATCACTCCAAAATTCTATAGAATACTACAGCAAATGGCACCTTTTGGCCCCCAAAACATGAAACCAACTTTTTCCACCTCATCGGTTAGAGATAATGGCTATGGAAAGCAAGTTGGTGCGGACAAAACTCATTTAAAACTTAATATTATTTACGGCTCAGATAAAAGAACTTATAATGCAATTGGCTTTAGTTTAGGAAAAAAATTATCTTCAATTCAAAATGAATTTGATATTGTGTATGCCTTGGATGAAAATACTTGGAACGGAAACACTTCCATTCAATTACTGCTAAAAGATTTAAAGTAATTTATTAAGAATGATTCTAAATAAATTATATATTTGTTTCCATAACAATATTGAATATGGAAAGTATTATCAAAATATACGACAATAAAATTGGCATCTCATTTTGCTGGAAAGACACAAGTACTCGTTTAATTCAAATAATATTTAGAGATACTGGTTTTCATTTAACCGAAAACGAAATTGAAGAATTTTTAGAAAAAATAATCGATTCTAAAAATCAGAAAAACTGTGCCACCTGTATAAAAGGAGAAAATTGTAAATCTATTTTATTACAAACTCCATCTGATAAAGTAAGTATGGCTGTTTCTAAAGTTGAACTTAGGCAAATAGATGATTTACTTAGAGGTACATTATTTCAAATGCGAATGAACAATTACTTAGATGATTTATGTAAAAATTAAAAGAGCTTGCAATTGCAAGCTCTTTTAATCGCAGGGCGATAGCCTAGATACAATTCCCCAACGTTTGATTTGCATTGGAGATAGTTTAATTTTATTTTTCTTTAATCAAATACATATAAACAGGATAGTGATCGCTATATCCTCCTGTGTACTTTCCCCAAGAAAAACTTCTAAAAGGGTATCCTTTGTAACGCCCTTTCTTTTGAGTTAAGAATCTTTTATTAAAAATTCCTGATTTAAACATTTTAAAAGAAGAAAAATCTTTTTCTCCCTTATCCAATAACGGAGATGAAATTAGAATTTGATCAAACAAATTAATATTATCTCTATATCCTAAGGTATTAAGTCCACGACGAAACATATTTTCATAAGGATTATAAATATCATCCT
>CBDTZS010000257.1:0-3707 GCA_965364955.1 uncultured Tenacibaculum sp.
ACGGATATGAAGATTCCTCTGGAATGACTAGTGGTAAAATTTTCAGTTTACCTAATTTTTATTCTATTCAATCCCATTCACCATCAGGAGTGCCTATAGCACATCCATATGGATCTGTTCCAGGGAGTTCAATGTCGGTCTCTCAAGGGAATTCCGTGGGGTATTCTGATGTAACAGAGTACATTGGAACCAAAACAAATAATATTGGTAAAACCGAATTTAAGTTTACTACTTATAAAGATTATGGAAAATTTTATAAATGGCCTTATTTTTTTCCTAGCGATAATGAATGGATACGAGGTAAAACTGTTAGTACAAAGATTTATAAAAATAATGGAAACAATTCGTATAGTCTAAAAAATGAAATTTCTAACGAATACTTATTTGGTGGTGAAGATCATGAGGCAGGGTTTGTTCATGAAGAGTTTGGTTACAGTAATGGTAATGTTAGTCGTACTAAAGCTGTACTACCATTAATAAAAATTATACCAGACCCTTCAAATATACGATATGAAGTATATTATAAATTAGGAGGAACTTTTGATTTAAAAAAATCAACTACAAAAGAATATTATGAAGGGGGTATTGTACGTACAACTTCTTCAGAAAACTTTTTTGACTATGAAAAACACTATCAATTAAAAAGTTCTGAAATGACTGATAGTAAAGAAGATGTTTTTAAATCAACCCATTATTATCCAGTTGATGTAACAAGTAAAAGTTCATTAGGGAATCATGATTTAAGTGAATTGGAACTTAATGCGATTGAACAACTATTACCTCCAACAATAAGTTACCCTGATAGAAAGCACCAAGTTGCAACAGTAGTTCAACGAGAAACTCATAAAAATGGTGTTTTACAATCTACTTCAAGAACAAACTTTATCGAATTGCCTCTTGAAGGACATATAGTACCTAAAAACATTCAATCTTTAAAAGGTGAATACAATCCTACAACAAACCCTTTAGAAGAACGAATAGAGTATAAAAGTTATTACAGTAATGGAAATATTAGAGAAGTTACAAAAACTAACGGAACCCCTATCGTTTATATTTGGGGCTATCATGAGAATTTACCAATTGCAAAAGTAGAAAATGCTACATATGCTCAAATTGAGGAGAGTATTCTTGGTATTGTAATTGCATCCAATCAAGATAATGATAGAACTTTTGGTTTTAGCGGACAAGAAGGGTCTTTAAGAAACAAATTTATCACATTACGCAACAATTTTCCTGATGCTTTGATTACTTCCTATACATATGATCCTATTATAGGAGTCACAAGTATTACCGATATACGAGGTAGAGCAATCTACTACATGTATGATGAATTTAACAGGCTACAGTATGTTAAAGATCATGAAGGAAAAATTTTAAGTAAAACTGAATATAACTATAAAAACTAATCGGCTATGAAAAAGTTTTTACAAAATACACAGATATTATTGGTACTATTTGTTTTCAGTACTATTCTATTAAATGCTCAAATAGGTTTTCCACCTACGTTATCGATTATTGGAGATGCCGTTGCGAATCAAAATGATGTAAAGACCTATGGTGCTTTTACAGGTACTACTACGATAAATGCTGCTACATGGAAAGTTAGAGGAGGTGTTATACAAAGTCAAACTACCACTTCAGTAAATATTCTTTGGAGTGTTATTGGTACTGGAATTATTACTTATAATGTTACAAGTTCTTCAAGTGGCGCTATGCAAGCTAATAAATTTGTAACTGTTATTGGAGGAACAGCTCCAGATCATCCAGGTGATCCAACGATTTTACCTCCTTATAGTTGTACTTCTGCATTGTTAGGAAAAATTGGAAATATCTCTAACAATCAAATGTGGTATTGGCAAGGAACAAATACTAATGGTACAGATATGTCTTATCCAGCAACAGGTAATTATTTAGTTACTAGCTCTGGTAATTATAAAATAAGAGCTTATGATACAAATACTCTTGTTTGGAGTGTTTTAAGTGGATCTGTTCTTGTTACCTTAGGTACTTTAGGTGGGCAAGCTTGGTATGCAGATTTTGATAATGACGGATTAGGAGATATTAACGACATTTTAATTCAGTGTACACAACCTTCAAATTACGTAGGTAATAGTGATGATCAATGTTCAGGTACAAACGGGCAAGGTTCTTCAAATGGATGTTTGAATAATCCTAGTTTATCAAATGAAAACTATATATATACGGTCATTGCTCAAAAAGAAACCACAAGTATAGAAAATTTATTAGCAATTGACAGAGATAATACTATTGAAAATGTGACCTATTTTGATGGTTTAGGAAGACAAAAACAGACTATAAACATTAGGCAAGGGCTTGAAAATAAAGATATTGTAACTCATGTGGAATATGATGAGTTTGGCAGACAATTAAAAGAATACTTGCCATATGCTTCTACACAATCAAATGGATATATTAAATCAGGTTCTTTAACTAAAACACAAACATTTTATTATAAACCAAAATATCAAAATACATTAAATCCTTATTCAGAAAAAATAATAGAAAACTCTCCTTTAGCAATAATTTATGAACAAGCTGCTCCTGGTAATGATTGGGCTAAGGGTAATAATATTCTTACTGAAGGATATTCTGATGGTCATACAATTAAATTTGAATACAAATCAAATATAGCTACTGAAGTTAAGTTGTTTGAAGTCTCATTAAGCTTTGAAAATAAAACATATACGCCTACTTTAGTAGGAGGGGCAAGCTATTATTCTGAAGGTGAATTAATGAAAACTATTACTAAAGATGAAAACTGGAAAACTTCTGATGGACTAAAAAGAACTAAAGATGAATTTAAAGACAAAACAGGTAAAGTAGTATTAAAAAGAACTTATAATGATACCAGTCAAAAAATAGATACTTATTACATTTATGATGATTTTGGAAATCTTACATATGTATTATCTCCAAAGATGAAAGCTAGTGTAAACAATTGGGCTACAATAAATTCTTTAATGAATGATTTAGGATACCAATATAAATATGATCAAAGAAATAGGCTGATAGAAAAAAGAATTCCAGGAAAAGGATGGGAATACATTGTATATGATAAATTAGATAGACCTGTTTTAACTCAAGATGCTGTTTTGAAACCACAGAAAAAATGGTTGTTTACCAAATATGATAAATTAAATAGAGTTGTTTATACAGGTATATATGCGCATGGTTCTAATGTGGATAGAATTAGTATGCAAAATACTTTTAACAGTCAAAATAATACTCCTTCTGAATTTTATGAAACGAAGTTAGCAAGTGGTCTAGGTAATGATCCTTTTAATATAGATTATACCAATACAAATTTCCCAATGACAAATGTAGATGTTCATACCGTTAACTATTTTGGCACCTATGATTTTAATAGAGCAGGTTCTGGAACACCTAATGCAATTGGTTTAGTGTATGGTAAATCTCTTACTAATAATGTTAAAGGATTACCTACGGGTAGCAAAGTAAGAGTCTTAGAAACTTCTGATTGGATTACCACTGTAAGCTATTATGATGAAAAAGCACAACCTATCTATTTGTACAGTCATAACTCTTATTTAACAACTACTGATATTATTAAAACGAATTTAGATTTTATAGGTAAATAGTTAGAGACGACCACTACACAGACAAAGACTATCGATATTTCTGGAGGAACACAAACAGTAAGAGATATGGGGGATTATGATAGAATT
>CBDTZS010000258.1:0-3659 GCA_965364955.1 uncultured Tenacibaculum sp.
AGCTACAAAGATGCAGAATTTTAAGGAAACTTTTTGTTAAGGAAAACAAAAAAGCTTTTCGCTATTTAGTTTTCAAAAAAATACTAGTTAAGCTTACTATTTACGACTTAACGCTACCCCTTAATTTTTTCATTTTTAAAAACACCTAACTTAATGTATAAACGCAATTATCACCCATTAATTCCATTATTCTATGCAAATGGAATACTCAATAAAGAACAGCTAAATGAAGTACCCAAAAGAACTTTACAACATTGGAACACACAAAAAAACAAACAATATGATTTAGAATATTTAGTTACCTCTTATGTAAATGATTTAAAAAGCCTTAAAAAAGTACATGAACGTACGCAGCATAGAAAAACAATGCAATTTATTGTGAAGCTTAGTAATGGCTATCAGCAGGTTATAAATGAGCTTCACCGAGATAAAAAAGTAGTACATAAAAATGCTAAACACATCATTACTTCAATTGATCATATAGTAACACGATCAAACATAAAAACAAAACGAGCTTGTAAATTTTATGGTGTTTCTTCTGATTGGTATTACCGTGAAAAACGTAAAATTAATTGTTCTTTACATCCTTTTAAGAGTTGTTTTAAACAACACCCAAATCAACTTACTTTTAAAGAGATAAGTGCCATCGAAAAAATAGTAACTGCACCTGAACATTATGGTAAAACAAAAACCACTTTATATTATTACGCGTTACGAAATGGGATGGTTTCATGTGCTAAATCTACTTTTAGTAAATACGCAAAAGCAGTAGGCTATAAGAAACCTAAAAAACCAAAGATTCCGCCAAGAAAAGGAGTGAGAGCAACTCGTGTTTTTGAATGGTTACATGTAGATATTACCTTAGTGCGAACTATTGAAGATGGAATGCAAAAAGTAGCGTTTGTAAAAGATAATTTTTCGAAAGCTATTTTACATTATGCTTCAGTTTCTGAAAAAGCAGATAGTACATTTATTACAAAACTATTTAAAGAAAGTTTTGAAAAGCATAATTTATATAATGTAAAAGAGCCTATTCATATTTTAACAGACGGTGGCCCTGAAAATAAAGGAGCGTTTACCTCTTGGGTAAATCATTTTAATGCTCCGCCAATTGTGAGTAAAATTACTGCACGAACAGTAGATTTTCCTTTATCGAACGCTATGGCAGAAAGTACACATAGCATTTATAAAACGGAATTTTTAAAAGGACAACATTCAAGAACTGTTAAAAATCATTTAGAAAGTTTAAAACGATTTGCTCAATTTTATAATTATGAACGTAACCCTGGTGATTTATACGGATTACACCCTATGGAAGTAATTAAAGGAAAACTACCCGATAAATATTATTTTAAAGAACAATTATACTAGCAAAAACAGATAGAATAATTACCAATAAAGCATTTAATAAATGTAATTTTATTATGGGTTCTAACCATATCTTGTCACAAAAAAAATCTCTATAACTGAATAAGCATCTATTTTTAAAAAAATAGATGCTTATAAAATTCTGTAAATTAATAAACGCAATCATTTGCGCTGTTTTGTTGCAGATTCAAATAGATGTTACCCGATAAAAATATGGCTTCGCTTTAAAACAACAAAACCACAACATTACTGCCGTGGTTTTATTTATTTTTAAAATGTATTTCTTACTCTTTAAAGCCACTAGCTACAAGCTAGCGGTAGCCTTACTCTGACATTCTAGGACGAGCTGGGGTAAAGGTATTATCGTTTCATTTTACTTTTTCAAGTCATAATATTGCTATCAAGATAATCTTTCCTATTTCCAAAAACTCACGCACTTGGCTTAAAAAGTAACTATTTTCTAAAATAGCTACTTATAAAGTATAAATAGTTAGAAGCGCAAACATTTGCGCGGTATTGTTATAGTTTCAAATAGATGTTGCTCTCTAGACTTAAAGCTGAATAATCTTCTGAATTTATTTCTTTAAACTCAATAGGATAATTATCAAATTCTGTATTCATAGCTAAATTTAATTATAGGATTCTAAAGTAACACTTTCTTAAACAACAAAAAGATGAACCTAAGTCCATCTTCTTGCATATTCTAATTATTTAATAAACTACTAAGAATTATCTTCTACAGTAGCATTTGGTGCATTATTTTTAACAGAAGCTATTCCATTTTCCATTGCATCATTACTTGAATACATTTCACTGGTTCCAATTTAAGTAAGCACCATTTTACTACATTACCCGATTAAGGGATTATAAATTATCATTTTCTTCGTGTTCTAAAAAAATATCCTGCAAATCACCATTAATATGTTCTTTTGAGTTTTCTGTAGTCAATACAAACTCTTCTTCTTGATTCTCAAGCCATGTAACACCATCCAAAACTGCTAAAATATTAGAAGTAGTATCAACTTCTATTTGACGAAGTATTTTCAGAAAAAACTCTCTGTCATTTTCATCAAGTTTATTATAGAAAGTTAATGCCTTAACCCAATACTCGTCAGTAACTGTATTAGGATTGGTATTATTGAATAAGTTCTTATAAGTAGCTATGTTTTCATCTATAACTGACTTTTTTATCTGATTTACAAAATCTAATGGTTTCATCTAAATTTATTTTTTGAATGATGATGGGTACATATTTTTATTCATCTGGATTAACTCCTGTAATGAACTATTAGGTAAATCCGAGTATACTCTCCTTAGTTCAAATATATCACGAGCAAGTACTTCTCTCGCATTTGATAAACCAGATTTCTTTCTTGAAACAATACCAAAAGGACCTCTAATCGTATGACCAACTTTTGGAACTAAAATAGACGGTGCAGTCTTTAGGTTATATCCTGGTATAAACCCTTTCATCAAGGCTTTTTGTCCAACATGGTGAGCATCTAAACCAACCTCAAGCCCTTTTAGATTCTTGTATGACCCTACTTTCCATAAATTAACACCCGCCCTAGCTTCACCTCCTGGACCTGGTTCCAACACAGCTAACAAGAAAATACCTGCTATAAAACCAAATTCTTCTCCTCGTGTCGCATCTTGCACTTCAATAATTTGCTTTCCAGAAGTTGTTCTAAAACTACTTAAAATACCTTTTAAAGCACCTATTCCCGTATCTTTTAAACTTTTCTTAACACTTTCTTTGGTCATTGAATTGTAATAAAACAGCATCCAATCCTCAAATGTTACACAATCAGGACAAGATCCTTGAGCTTCAGAATTATTTGTACCTGAATTACTATTTGAAGAAGAAGAATTCGAACTAGTAGCTATTCCATTCGCACCATCAATACTACTATGCCAAGCTTCATCTTGAGCAACATTTGAAGCATACCAATCATCCATGCTCTCACTATCAGCACCAGATGGATCCGCCCAAAAAACAGGGTTATTATCAAAAGCAGTATAAGTACTCATTGAATGATGTGTAACAGGATCTATTCCTGTCCATCTTGCAATTGCTGGGTCATACTGTCTTAAATCCATTTCCATTAAATTCAAGCCAAGACTCTCGTTTAATTCAGTTCCATTATACCCAAACTTCTGAGCAGTAGCATTTCCTAAAGGATTATAAGCTCCGTTGTACCCTATATGTTTTAAACCAAAAGGATAATAATTAGATTCTTCAATAATATCTAACGACCCTGTAGCTCCATTTTTAGCATAAGACAACCTAA
>CBDTZS010000259.1:0-3618 GCA_965364955.1 uncultured Tenacibaculum sp.
ACTTAGTGTAAAGTATGATCTTTAACTTGTGTAAATTATGTCCCTTAACGAACATTAAAAAAATGAGTGCGATAAGAAAAATATTTTACGTAAATACTACTGACAGAGCTTGGTATAAAATAGTTATTTGGTGGGAAATTAGAAGAATTCTTTATAATGCAATCCTTATTCTTTTTGGATTTTTTTCTTATCGGTTGACTTCGCTTCTTCCTGATTCTGGATATTTCAAATTGTATGCTGGACCTGCGTTAGTTGTTTGGACTTTAGCATTTCTTGTTCTATTTTTTGTGTTTGCGAACATATGCTACACAAGTGGTTGGATTTTTCAAATATTAACAAAAAAACTAAAATGGAAATTAATAAAAATTATAACTGTCAGATTTTATCTTTTCGGGCTGATTATCTCATTATTTGTCACTTTTATGCCTTTTGTTCTTGAAATACTAAATATAATTTTACCAGATAAATTTATGGAAATGATAAATTCATTCTTTATGTATCTTTTCAATATTATAAATTCCTAATGAACATTTGAAGCTTGTTGTCATATTTAATAGAAAGGAAATAAGAAGAGGTTGAATAAAACAATTTTGGAAAACAAGCAGAAACTGAATTGAAAAAAACTACACACAACACCATGTATAAAAAATTGCTAAATTAGTGCTTTACCAAAGTTTGTTGCTTTTTTGCTAAGTCATATTTTCCTTCGGAAAATGCACCTTGCACAAAACAGCACTCTATCATACACAAACACGTAACTCCCTACATTGGAATCCGATTAATTTCTTAAGCTAACCAACGGAATTTTGAAGATCTTTTAAAACAAAATTTTATCGTTAGTCGAGATTAAATAAAAAGTATTATTAAATGAATATTACGTTTAAACAAATAAAAATTAAAGATAAAAATATAGTCTTGAATTTATTTAAAAAAACTGCTGAGAAAATAAAAAAAATGAATATTGACCATTGGCAGTATTGGATAGATCCACCTCAAGAAAAGATAAAATGGGTCGAAGAAGGAATTAACAACAACGAATTCTTTTTTCTCGATGATTTAAACGGAAAAAATATAGGTATGGTTAGAATTCTAAATGAGGATTTATTATACTGGGGAAAACAACCCGAAAAAGCCAAGTATGTACACTCATTGGTAGTAAAGGAAGAATATAACGGAAAAGGAATTGGAACTAGAGTACTTCAAGAAATTGAAAATAATGCAAAAAAAGATAATTATAAATATTTAAGGCTTGATGCAGATTCTAAAAACCCAAAACTTTGTAAATATTATGAAGAACTTGATTTTATAAAGGTTGGAATAAAAGAATTACCTTTATCTAATAATAATCTTTACGAAAAAGAAATACAATAAAAACTACCGCTAACACCGTATAAAATTAATTACTAGTTCATGCTTGCTTACGAAAACCCTTGCAGATTTTCTATTCGCTTTTTATTAATTAAATTAGGTGCTTAAAACACGCAACAAACCATATACAAAAACGCTAGTAGCAAGGGACCAAATGAAACTAATAAGACTAAAACATATTTCAGATAATTATTTTCAGAAAGCCTGGAAACTTTATGAAGATGCTTTTCCTATTGAAGAACGAAGACTATTAGAGGACCAATCATACGTTTTACAAAATGACAGTTATCATTTTGATGTTTTAATTGATAAAGGCCAATTTACAGGATTTATCTTATGGTGGGATTTTGACACACATAGATACATAGACCACTTTGCTACTGCTTTAGAACAAAGAAATAAAGGAATTGGAAAGTTAATTCTAAATAAATTTATTGACAGTGATAATAAATCGATTATACTGGAGGTTGAACTACCTACATCCAATATTAATGAACGTAGGATAAAATTTTATGAAAGAGTCGGATTTAAACTAAATCAACATCATTATGAAATACCTCCATTAAAAGAAGATCAATCTCCACTACAATTATTACTAATGTCATATCCGAATTTTATATCTGAAAAAGATGTTGCCTTGTTTGTTGAAAAAAATCACCCTATTATTTTCAAAAAATAAATAGTTGTAAATTAGAAATAAAGCCAGCTGCTAACAATATATAAAAAACATAGGCGCTTGTGCTAAATCGGAAAATCTATGAATACGAACAGTCCGCTAATAGAAAAATTGACATTTAAGGTAGAAAATAAAAGCAAAATATTTATATTTAGCTAAGTAATAAATCGAAACGAAAGTACTTATCTATTGCTCTAAATTTCTAATATTTAATGTTACCACCTCAATAAACTAAATGGAAAAAATTCAATACCAGAAACACACAAAAGAAACTCTCTATTACTCTATTTCTAGAATGTTGGAAAGAGCATCTTATTATGGCTTTCGTGCTCTTGTGGTTCTTTATATGCTTGGAGAAACTCTGAAAATGGAAAGAACAGAAGCATTAACAATTTATGGTTGGCTTACAGGTTCTTTAGTTTTCTCTAAAATTATTGGAGGTCTTTTGGGAGACTTACTTATTGGAAATAAAAAATTAATTATAATTGGTGGAATTATTCAAGCAGTCGGAGCTTTTAGTTTATGTATACCTTCAACTAATGCACTTTATTTAGGGTTGTTTCTTGTCGTTTTAGGTAGCGGTTTTTTTACGCCAAATATTATCTCAAATTTTGGGAAATTATATTTGAACAAAACGAAATTGTTAGATTCAGGGTTTACAATATTTTATCTCGCAATAAATATAGGCTCTTTTCTAGGGATTTTACTAATTGGTTATTTAGGAGAAACATATGGCTACAATATTGGATTTGTTATATCTGGATTATTAATGCTACTATCATTAGTACCAATACTTCTTACAAAGGAAGAAACATTAGGTGAAATTCAAAAAAGTGAGTTCTCAATAAATAAAAGGGTCTTAAATATCTTAATTGCATTTATTGTTGTTGGCTTATTTTGGGGATTTTATGAGATATCAAGCTTTAGGATTTTTGATTTACAATTACAATTGACTGAGATATCAATTTTAGATATTCCAAAACATTTATGGCAATCAATTAACGCTATTCTTATTTTACCAATTAGTGTAATTGCAATTATTTTATGGACTTATTTCTACAATAACCAATTCTTTAAATTAATGCTTGGGTTTATTTTTGGTGTAATATCATTTGGAATATTATTCTTAATTCCAGAAGTACCAACTGAACAACATGCAATTACCTATATTGTTTCATTATTATTTCTCGGAATTTCAGAAATTCATATTGCACCTATAACTCTTTCAATTTTGACAAAATATTCTAATCCGAAATATTTGGCAATTTTAATTAGTTTGTCGTTTTTACCGTCAAGATTAATTTCTTTAATTCTTGTTATATTTAATAGTAGGTTATATGACAATCCAATATTAGGACTGAAAATTGGAATAGTTGGAATGACTATTATTGGAATTGGACTTATTGGATACGTAGTATCGAATAAAAACAACGTAAAATCTAATAAATAAGTAATTACACAAATTAATACATATTTTCAAGTACGCCAAATATATAATTTGCGCGCTACCAGCCATACAAGACTATTAAAAGAAATTATGCTAACAAACCTCTACAAAATAGAAAAAGATACTA
>CBDTZS010000260.1:0-3610 GCA_965364955.1 uncultured Tenacibaculum sp.
CTCTTTATGTTAAAATTTTATTTATAAACCTATGTTAAGGGTCTGATTGTAAAAGTGCTATATATTTGTAGTGTTGTTATGTGTAACATATTCCCTGTATTTTACACACCCCCAAAAAGAACAACATCCCCTTAAAACAACCCCCTATACTCGTGACCCTTGTGTGTTACGAGTTTTTTTTTACACAAAATTTAAAAAGCTATTATATTCTTTGTGCTTTTTGAAATTGTATTAGACAAAGTTTTCTCTCTTTATGTTAAAATTTTATTTATAAACCTATGTTAAGGGTCTGATTGTAAAAGCGCTATATATTTGTAGTGTTGTTATGTGTAACATATTCCCTGTATTTTACACATCCCCTTAAATAACAATATTCCCTTAAACACCCCCTTATACTCGTGGCCCTTGTGTGTTACGAGTTTTTTATTACACGACATTTAATAAACAACTATGTTCTTTTTTAAATCCTGCTATCCAGAGTTTTCAATCTTTATATTAACATTTATTTATAAACCTATGTTAATAGATTGATTATAAAATCATTATATATTTGTAGCATTATTAGCAATAACATACCCCCTATGTTATACATTCCCCCTTAATAATAATAACCCCTTTACTCGTAACCCTTGTGTGTTGCGAGTTTTTTTTGCGCTGTATTTAAAAAGCCATTATATTCTTTGTTCTTTTTGAAATTGTTTTGGAGAGTATCCAGTCGCTTTAGTAAAAAAACGAGAAAAGTATGCAGGGTCATTAAACCCTAAGTCGAAAGCGATATATTTTATAGTCTCTGTAGAATAAAGCAAATAACGTTTAGCTTCAGTAATAATTCTGTCTTTAATAAAATCACTCGGTGTTCTAGCTCCTATTTTCAGAAAATGCTTGGTTAATGATTTAGGAGAAATTCCTAAACGACTAGCATAATCAGTAACACTATGTAATTTTTTGAAGTTTAGCGCTACCAACAAACTAAAATCTTTAAATAATTTCGTTTCAATATCTTCTTTCATAATATGATGCTGCTTCTTAATACGAACTGAGTGAATAATAAATTGCTTTAAATAAGCTTGCAACATATCATATTGAGCAGCCTCAGTATTCTCAAATTCATCCACTAAACTTTCAATTATAACACTTAATTTTTGAATATCTTTTTCGAATGGTTTTACAAACGGAGTGTCATACACGTTATTAAATAACACACCATTACAAGCTATTTCAGAATCGTGAGTTTGAATGCAATAAAAATCTTGTACAAAGCTTAACTGATAGGCTTCTTTTATTTTTTCCGATTCTACTGAAAACATTTGACCTGGAGATAAGAAAAACAAAACACCACCATCAAAAGAATAGCTTTCGAAATCAATATGGTATGTCCCAGAACCCTCTTTAATCCAAAAAATTTTATAGGCATTAATTTGTTCCGGCTTAGTAACCATACAAGCTTTTTCAAACGCCACAGTTTGCAATGAAAAAACATCTTGATATTTATACATTTTTATATCTTGAATAGCCATTCTTTTACATCGTTTTACTCTTGGTCGGAAAAGTTAAAAATACTGACATGAAAAAATTGATTAGTATTTTCTTCTTCTTTTAAAATAAACTTTGGGATATCTCCATTAAGTATTACTCCTTTATAAAAAAAGTTACTATTAATGTGTTTCTAGGAAATGCCCTTGTAAATTCATTTACAGTAAATACTAATAAGGGGTTTAATTCTACTACTTATGATGTTTCTTTCACTAAAAAAGGAAAAAGAGCATATACTAAAGCAAATCCCAAGACGAAATTAAAAACAACAAAAAATGGTGTATACTCCATGTCTAAAGGGAAATACACTTTGAAAGTTGGTATTGAAAAACAAACTTTATAAATTAAGTAACTTTATATCTTAAAGTTTTTTGAAAACAGTACTTTTATTGTCTAACAATTTCAGTTGGTAGTTTTTCTCAATAAGATTGTCAAAAATTAAAAAAAGTCATGGAAAGGGGAACGGTGTTTTTTGGTAACATCTAATTCTATATTTGAATAAAAACTATACGCTCTTATATTAAATCTTTATAATTCATATGCTCAATAAAATTAATCGAGTAATTTACTTATTAGTATTTTGCTTTTTTATTTCTCTCCATTATAGTCAAGCTCAGGAAAATAAAGACTTTAGATTATCTTATTATTATCCAACAGTAGATAGTATAGATTTGACAAATATTAGTGCACAAAATTTTTCAACGATGCCCTGTAGTAATAATTTTGCTGTGAAAAATAGTGTTTATTGGTTAAAATTACAATTAGATTCAAATAACAGCTTTAATAATTCCGATGCAATTGTATCTGTTCCAACACACAATATAGATTACATTGCATTGTTTTATTTATCTGACACTAAGCTCCATTATATTTCTAAAATAGGTAATTTAATAACTCCAGAAGAGTTCGCTTTAGACTATAAATTTCCTGCATTCAAAATTCACAAAGATGACATTGGAAGAACTTCTTTTATGAAAGTTCATTTTCCGAAAAGAGCAAATTTTCCATTAAA
The DNA here is from genome assembly GCA_965364955.1 of uncultured Tenacibaculum sp. Taxonomy (GTDB): domain Bacteria; phylum Bacteroidota; class Bacteroidia; order Flavobacteriales; family Flavobacteriaceae; genus Polaribacter. The sequence goes on from CBDTZS010000260.1 coordinate 2,546, forward strand.
GGTTATTTCTTAGCGAGAGTCTTATAATGAGTAGAAAGAACATACAAAAAGAGAGGTTTGCTAAGACAAAATAATATTCGTTTATAATTTTTTATACAAAAAGTAATATGATCAATTCTAAGAAGTTTAATTTTTATTTTATACTATTTCTTCTATTTACGCATCACAATTTAAATGCTCAATCAGATTATGCAAATAAAAATATAGCTATAGAGTTATTAGTTGTAGAATATGAACATGGTGATCAATTTGATTGGGGTTTTGATGTAACTTCTGGAACTACAGGAAAACTAAGTGAAGGATCCTATTCTCCTGGATCATCAAATTCTTTAGCATTTAAATATAATTTTTTAGATCAGCTAGATCCAAATTTTAAGATTAATTTAAAAGCTTTAATCACAAAAAACCATGCTAAAATTCTAACAAATCCTCATATCTCTGTTAAAAATAATGAAAATGCAGTAATAGACGCTCAAGAAGTACAATATTTAATTTTAAGTAACTCTTCTCAATTTGGGGTCACAAATACAATAGAGAGTATAAAAGCTGGGGTAAAACTAAATGTCACTCCTATAATTAAAAATGATTCTATTGTCGAATTAGATGTAGTAGGTACTATATCAGAATTTATTCTTACAGGTTTAACTGGTCAGCGTACAACAGAAGAAAACTCTATAACAACTAAGGTTAATGTTAATAATGGTTACAGTTTAATAATTGGAGGTCTTATAAAAAAAGAAGAAGTTGAAATAAAAGGAAAAGTGCCATTTTTTGGAAGTATTCCGTTGTTAGGATTTCTATTTAAAAGAAAAGTAAAGAAAACTTTAATAAAAGAGATTGTTATTTACATTACACCACACATTCATGATGGTAAAAACAACCCTTCTAATAAACTAAAAAAAGCAGGTGATCGTTTTTTTGAAAAAAAAGAAAAAAAAGAAAACCTTTTCAAAAGAGAACAAAAAGGATAAAAAAATATCCACCCTTTTTTATCCATCTATTTTAAGTCTCTAATTTTATTCTTGTGAAAAAGATATTTTGGGGCCAAATAAAGGAAAAATTAAA
>CBDTZS010000261.1:0-3573 GCA_965364955.1 uncultured Tenacibaculum sp.
GGGCAATTAGCTCAGTTGGTTCAGAGCACCTCGTTTACACCGAGGGGGTCGGGGGTTCGAATCCCTCATTGCCCACAAAATTCCAATCCGAAAAGGAATTAAAAAAACATCGGGCAATTAGCTCAGTTGGTTCAGAGCACCTCGTTTACACCGAGGGGGTCGGGGGTTCGAATCCCTCATTGCCCACAAAATTCCAATCCGAAAAGGAATTAAAAAAACATCGGGCAATTAGCTCAGTTGGTTCAGAGCACCTCGTTTACACCGAGGGGGTCGGGGGTTCGAATCCCTCATTGCCCACTTAAAGTCTCATCAAGATATTGATGAGGCTTTTTTTTGTTTTATGATATTTACTTAATACTATTTTTTGTAATTTTGCACATTGAAAAAGGAATAAATACTTCTTTAAAATATGGATATAAATCTTTCTGGAAAGAAAATTTTAGTGACAGGTGGGGCTGGTTTTATTGGTTCAAACCTCTGTGAAGCTTTGTTAAAGAAAAAGAATAAAGTAACTTGTTTAGATAATTTCGCTACAGGTAAAAAAGAAAACCTCGCTCATTTATTGGTAAATGAGGATTTTACATTTATTGAAGGAGATATACGTAATATTGAAGATTGTGAAAAAGCAGTCAGAGATATCGATTTTGTGCTGCATCAAGCGGCTTTAGGTTCTGTGCCTCGTTCTATTAAAGATCCAATAACAACTAATGATGTTAATGTTGGAGGTTTTTTAAATATGCTGGTTGCCTCGAGAGACGCGGGTGTAAAGCGATTTGTATATGCCGCAAGTTCTTCTACTTATGGAGATTCTGAATCAATGCCAAAAGTTGAAGATATTATTGGTAAACCTCTATCACCTTATGCGATTACAAAATACGTAAATGAATTATATGCTGATATTTTTTCATCAACATATGGGTTAGAAACAATAGGATTACGTTACTTTAATGTCTTTGGAAGAAAGCAAGATCCTAATGGAGCTTATGCAGCTGTAATTCCTAAATTTGTAAGCCAATTAATGGCAGGAGAATCTCCTGTAATAAACGGGGACGGAACGTATTCTAGAGATTTCACATATATAGATAATGTAATTCAGGCAAATATGTTAAGTTTAGTTGCCGATAAAAAAGAAGCTGTAAATACAGTTTACAATGTTGCGTTTGGGGATCGAAATACATTAAATGACTTAGTTAAATACTTAAAAGAATATCTTTCTGAGTTTGATGAATCGATTGCTAATGTAGAAATAGAATATGGTTCTAATAGAGCTGGGGATATACCACATTCGCACGCAAGTGTTCAAAAAGCAAAAAATAATTTAAAATACAATCCGCAATATTCATTACAGCAAGGCTTGAAGGAAGCTGTGAAATGGTATTGGGAAAATTTATAAAAATGAATAAAATAAAAATTGCAATAATAGGATTAGGTTATGTGGGGTTGCCTTTAGCACGTTTGTTTGCTACTAAATATTCAGTAGTTGGTTTTGATATAAATAAAGAACGTGTTGCCGAATTAATGTCAGGGACTGATTCGACATTAGAAGTTTCAGATGCCGTTTTACAGGCTGTTTTAGTTGAGGAACCTTCAAATGAAAACGGATTACTTTGTTCAACTTCATTGGAAGATCTTAAAGAATGTAATTACTACATTATTACGGTTCCAACTCCAGTAGATAAAAATAACCGTCCAGTTTTAACACCGTTAATAAAAGCAAGTGAAACAGTTGGAACTGTTTTAAGTAAAGGAGATGTTGTTGTGTATGAATCAACAGTTTATCCAGGGGCGACTGAAGAAGAGTGCGTACCTGTGCTAGAAAGAGTATCGGGATTAATATTTAATAAAGATTTTTACGGTGGATACTCCCCTGAAAGAATTAATCCGGGAGATAAAGAGCACACAGTTGAGAAAATTTTAAAAGTGACTTCAGGTTCTACTCCAGAAATAGGGAAGAAAGTTGATGATTTATATAAGTCTGTAATTATAGCAGGTACACATTTGGCACCAACGATTAAAGTCGCTGAAGCAGCAAAAGTAATAGAGAATTCTCAAAGAGATATTAATATTGCTTTTGTAAATGAGTTAGCCAAAATTTTCGGGTTGATGGATATTAATACACATGATGTGTTAGAGGCTGCTGGGACTAAATGGAATTTTTTACCATTTAAACCAGGTTTAGTAGGAGGGCACTGTATTGGTGTTGATCCTTATTATTTAGCTCAAAAAGCACAAGAATACGGATACCATCCTGAAATTATTTTAGCAGGAAGACGCTTAAATGATAGTATGGGAGAATATGTAGCTTCTGAAGTTGTGAAATTAATGATCCAAAAGGATGTTCGAGTTAAAGATGCAGAGATTTTGGTATTAGGAATAACCTTTAAAGAAAATTGTCCGGATGTTCGCAATACGAAGGTCGTAGACGTTGTTTCTTCGTTAAAAGAATATGGAACAAATATTACCATTTATGATCCTTGGGCTAATGAAGAAGGAGTAATGCATGAGTACGGTTTGTCTTCAACAAGAAAACTTCCAACTAAAAAGTTTGATGGAATTGTATTAACAGTTGCACATAATGAATTTAAAGATCTTGATTTTTTATCTTTAAAGAAAGAAAAGGCGGTTGTGTACGATGTAAAAAATATACTTTCTGATACAGTAAGAGATAAGAATTTATAATGAAAAACTTTGCACTCATTGGGGTTTCAGGTTATATAGCTCCACGTCACTTAAAGGCGATAAAAGATACGAAAAACAACTTAATTGCTGCTTTAGATAAGTTTGATAGCGTTGGTGTTATGGATTCTTATTTTCCAAATGCAGATTTTTTTGTAGAGTTTGAACGGTTTGATCGTCATATAGAAAAAATTAAAAGACAACAAAATATTCAATTAGATTATGTAAGTATATGTACGCCAAATTATTTACATGATTCACATATTAGGATGGCTTTACGAAGAGGAGCGGATGCTATTTGTGAAAAACCTTTAGTATTGAATCCTTGGAACGTAGATGCTTTACAGGCAATAGAGAAGGAGTCAGGTAGTAGAATTAATACGATTCTTCAGTTGCGTTTACACCCAAGTATTATCGCGTTAAAAAAGAAAGTTGATTCGGAAAATAGAAAAGGAAAATACGATATTGATTTAACGTATATTACTTCTCGTGGTAATTGGTATGATGTTTCTTGGAAAGGAGATGAAAGTAAGTCAGGCGGAATTGCAACAAATATTGGAGTACATTTTTATGATATGCTTTCCTGGGTTTTTGGAAATGTACAAGAAAATGTAGTTCACCTTAGAGAAAAAAATAAAGCAGCAGGCTATTTAGAATTTGAAAACGCAAGAGTACGTTGGTTTTTGTCGATAGATGAGAATTCATTACCAAAAGAAGTTCAAGAAAAAGGGCAAAGAACATATCGTTCGATAGTTGTAGATGGAGAGGAAATTGAATTTAGTAGCGGATTTACAGAGCTACATACTGAAAGTTATAAGGAAATTTTGAAAGGAAATGGTTTTGGATTAGTAGAAGCGAAATCATCTATAGAAATAGTACACGACATTAGAAATGTTA
>CBDTZS010000262.1:0-3570 GCA_965364955.1 uncultured Tenacibaculum sp.
AAAACAGGAAATTTAGATGAAGTTGAAATCGGACAAATAGTTCAGTTAAAAGAGCAATTTGAAGCTATCGAAAAAAGAAAAACAACTATTCTTAAAGCATTAGAAGAGCAAGAAGTTTTAACGAGTGAACTGAAAGCTAAAATTGAAAAAACAGAAGATCTTACCACTTTAGAAGATATTTACCTCCCTTATAAAAAGAAACGAAAAACGAAGGCAGAAACCGCTCGTAAAAATGGACTAGAACCGTTGGCTAAAATAATTATGAGTCAGCGAGTAAATGATTTAGAGTTTACTGCTTCAAAATATATTAATAATGAAGTTGATACTAATGAAAAGGTTTTAGAAGGTGCTCGCCATATCATGGCTGAATGGGTAAATGAACGTACTGATGTTCGTAATAATATTCGTCATCAGCTAGAACGATATGCTGTAATTTCAACCAAAGTTATCAAAACTAAAACAGCCGAAGAAGCTGCTCAGAAGTTCAAAGATTATTTTGATTGGGAAGAGAACTTGAATCGCATTCCTTCACACAGATTGTTAGCCATTCTTCGTGCTGAAAAAGAAGGTTTTATTCGTGTGAAAATTGAAATAGATAATGAACGAACGCTACAAAAAATGGAAGAGAGAATTATCAATTCTCAAAATGAATCTACAACCCAGATTGAGTTAGCAATAGCAGATTCTTATAAGCGACTGTTATTACCCTCTTTAACAAACGAGGCAATGGCTGTTGCTAAAGATAAAGCTGATGAAAGTGCTATAACGGTATTTGCTAAAAATTTACAGCAACTTCTATTAGGTTCTCCATTAGGTGAAAAACGAATTTTAGCAATCGACCCAGGTTTTAGATCGGGTTGTAAAGTGGTTTGTTTAAATAAGCAAGGTGATTTATTACAGAACGAAGCAATTTTTCCGCATGCACCTCAACATCAATCAAGCAAAGCTATTGAAAAAATTAGTTCGTTAGTTGAAACATATAAAATTGAAGCAATTGCTATTGGTAACGGAACTGCCTCAAGAGAAACCGAACAATTGATAAAAAGTATTCCGTTTAAAAACAACGTTGAAATTTTTGTGGTAAGTGAAGCTGGTGCTTCAATCTATTCAGCTTCTAAAATTGCAAGAGATGAATTTCCTACGTACGACATTACCGTACGTGGCGCCATTTCTATTGGACGTAGATTGGCTGATCCACTAGCCGAATTGGTTAAAATTGATGCTAAATCAATTGGTGTAGGACAATATCAACACGATGTGGAACAATCTAAATTAAATAAATCGTTAGATACCGTTGTAGAACATTGTGTTAATAAAGTAGGTGTTAATATTAATACTGCGAGTGCTTCATTGCTAAGTTATGTTTCTGGTATTGGTCCTAAACTTGCCGAAAACATTGTGAATTACCGAAATGATAACGGTCCTTTTAATAATAGAACTGCTGTTAAAAAAGTAGCTAGATTAGGTGGAAAAGCTTTTGAGCAATCTGCTGGATTTTTACGTATTAAAAATGGAGATAATCCACTAGATGATTCTGCAGTGCATCCTGAGCGTTATGCTTTAGTAAAACAAATGGCAAAAGATTCAGGTTGTAAATTAACCGATTTAATAGGGAATACAACTGTTTTAAAGCAACTAAAATTACAACACTATATTACTGATTCATACGGGTTACCGACACTACAGGATATTGTAAAAGAATTGGAAAAACCAGGATTAGATCCACGTGAAAAAGCCAAAGTTTTTAGTTTTAATGAGCATATTAAAACAATTGATGACGTAAGAACAGGAATGATACTTCCAGGAATCATAAATAACATTACCAACTTCGGCTGTTTTGTCGATATTGGTGTTAAAGAAAGTGGTTTAGTCCATGTTTCTAATCTTTCTAACACGTTTGTTAAAGATATAAACGAACACGTTAGTTTACATGAGCACGTACAAGTAAAAGTTTTAGAGGTTGATATTCAAAGAAAACGTATTCAACTTTCTATGAATTATAATAATTCGTAAGAAGTTAAATGCGTTAAATATTATTTTGTATATCCGTTAAGAGTCGTAAAAATGTAAAGTGCGTCATTCTGAACTTGTTTCAGAATCACATGATACTATAAATGAGTAAATAAGATGAGACCCTGAAATGAATTCAGGGTGACGGGATATTCATTTTACAGAAAAAGGATATACATATATTATTTAATTTCTCTTGAAGAACCTAGTAATTCTGTTGCTTCTAAAACAATCATATATGCTTTTGGATCATGTTTTTCAACAAGGTTTTTAAGTGTCATAATCCTATTTTTATTTATAGATAAAAATATAATGTTTCTTTGATTTGTTTGAGACAAATCATTTCCTTGTATTAAAGTTCCAGAAATACCCATTTCAGATGCTATTACCATCTTAAGTGCATTTAAATCTTCAGATGCTATATGTACAATTTTGTTTTGCTTACGTCCTGTAAGCACTAAATCTATAAACTTACTTGCCACAAAAATACTAAGCATTGCCCATAAAGCGAGTTCTAAATTTTTAAAAACAATTGCAGATAAAAGAACAACAAAAATATCTAACGTTAAAATTACTGTCCCTGGTTTAAAATCATATTTATCTTTTAAAATACGAGCAATAATAGCACCTCCCCCTGCTGAAGCATCTCCTTTAAATATAATTCCAATACCAAGACCTACGCAAAGCCCTCCATATATAGTTGAAAGTAATGTATTAGTACTTAATGCAGGAAAATGCATGATTTCTCTAAATAAATCTATAAATAAGGCTAAAGAAACAATAGAAACCATTGTTCTAAACGCAAACTGTTTTCCTATATATTTTACACTAATTAAAAGTAATGGCGCATTTAATAATAACAATAATATTCCTATAGGAATATTAGATACATAATTTAACACGATTGATAAACCAGCAGTACCTCCCGTTGCAATTTTATTTGGCGCCAAAAAACCAACAATTCCGATAGCTAAGATTAAACTACCACTAAGTATAAATAAATAGTTCTTCGCTTCTGTTTTTAGTTTTTTTCCTATCATTTTCTACAGTTTTTTCTACAGCAAAAATACTTCTAAAATTAAAAAATTATTACTGTTTTCTTCTATTTAACATAGATAAAAAAGAACTCAGAATTAAACTTAATCCCGAGTTCTCATAAAATATAATATATCCATTTTTTTAATAACTTCTTTATTTTTATGCAAAAAATGTGTCCCTTATTTATTTCCCAACATTAAAATTTCATTGACAACAACTTCAGTTATATAACGTTTTTCTCCTTCTGAAGTTTCATAAGATCTTGATGTTAATTTACCTTCAATCATTACTTCTTTTCCTTTGGTTAAATACTTCTCAATAATTTCCGCAGTCTTATTCCAAGCTACAAGATTATGCCATTGCGTATCTGTTACCTTTTCTCCTGCTAAATTTTTGTAAGTCTCATTAGTCGCTATTGAAAATTTCGCTAACTTTTTACCACTTTCTAGAGTTATAATTTCTGGATCATTTCCTAAATTACCTATTAACTGTACTCTGTTTTTTAGTGCGTTCATCGTATTT
>CBDTZS010000263.1:0-3545 GCA_965364955.1 uncultured Tenacibaculum sp.
AACACCTATAAAGTAATATGGCTTATAAAATGAAAATGGGTAAGTTATCTATGGATAACACTCCTATATACCAAATGGATACGGAAGAGGGAGTTATGGGTCAAGCTAATAAAAACGGTTCTATAATAGTAGATAAAAACTTAAGTCCACTAGAGCAAGAAGATGTAGTTAGACACGAGAAAGTCCACTTAGATCAAATGGAGAGAGGTGATCTTGATTATGATAATGATCACGTTTATTGGAAAGGTAAAAAAATACCAAGATCTACAATGGATGAAGGTAATGAAAATCTTCCTTGGGAAAAAGAAGCTTGGAAGGCAAATAAGTTGAAATACACGTAATGATATAAGTATACAAATTTAAAATCAAATCAAATGAAAAAATTATTATTATTGATGTTTACCGTACTGAGTTTAAGCGTAAGTGCTCAGCTACAAAAAATGGCAGGTGCTTGGGAATTACAAAATAGAGATGGATTACTTTCATACACTATTATAGTTCTTAATGATGCTGAAGATGGAATTGAAGGATTAAATAGTTCAACTAGAGATTTACAAACTAGTGCTACGGAAAATATTGTAAGTCAGAGTGAAAATGAAATAATAACCAACTACGGCTTCTCTAAATTAGGATATAATTTAATAACTAAAACTTTTTTACATAAAAACGTTTTGCATAGAGTTATATTAAGGTCTAAAGATACATTACGATACAAATTAATATATAAATAAACAGTAACTAAACCAAGTAAATAATTAACACAAACAAAAATTATGAGTGCACCATTTAAAATGACTCCCGGAAAAGGAACATACCAAAAAACAGGTAAAGGAATTCCTATGAGTTTCCAATCACCGTTAAATCAAAAAAGCTTTCAAGACAAACTTGCGGCAGCTAAAAAGAAAATTTCAGATAAAAACATTGCTACAGGATTGAAGCGTAAAGCTGTAAGACAAGATAACGTTATCGATTCTTTAAATACTGTTGCAGATAAAGGAGAAAGAGCTGCAGCTATAAAGTACGGTAATAAAGCAAGAAAAAGCAAGAGTAATATAACAGGAGCATTACCTGAAGACGCTTCAGAAGCAAATTACAAAACTAAAAAGTATGTTAAAGATTCTGCGTTAAAACAAAAGAAAAAACCTACGTACGAAGAAGCAAAGCAAAAAATAAAAGATAGAATTGCTAACGGTAAAAAAGTGCAGGCTAAAAAAAGTAAAGCAACAAGACAAAATAGCGTTCTTGATTCTTTGAACACTGTAGCTGATAAAGGAGAAAGAGCTGCAGCTGAGAAGTATGGCAACAAGGCAAGAAAAAGCAAAAGCAATAAGACGGGAGCATTGCCTGAGGACGCTTCAGAAAACTCTCGTGCTACTGAGCAGTATAAGAGAAAGTCAAAAACAATGAAATAAGTTTTGAATAAATTATTCCAATGGCTTACAGGTGGCGTTATCAAGAATATTGGTAACGTCATTGATAAGCTTACTACTACTGAAGAAGAAAAGCTTGTAATAAAAAAGCAAATTCAAGAAATACTAGAGAAAGCAGATAACGATGCTCAAGCTCAAGTTACGGATCGATGGAAAGCAGATATGGCTAGTGATAGCTTTTTATCTAAAAACATACGTCCACTTGTGTTAATTTATTTAACAGTAATATTTACTGCTTTATCTTTTTTTGACGGTAACATTGGAGGCTTTGCTGTTGCAGAACAGTATGTACCTATATTCCAATCATTATTGATTACAGTGTATGGAGCTTACTTTGTAGGCAGGACTTGGGAAAAAGCAAAAAAAATAAGTGATAATAAATAAGTATAACAATTAAATTAAATCAAATGAATAAAATTAAAGAAGAACATTTAGTGAAAGTTAGAGATCATCAAGCAAAAATATCTAAATCTTTATTAGATATTGGGTTTGTAGAATCTAAGAAACATTCTCTGCTACACGATTTAGCTGAATTTAATAAAGAGGTTGAATTGTTTAAGCAAGAACTAGAACAAGAGTACGGGTCTGTGAATATTAATTTGGAAGATGGTACTTTTGAGGAAATTAAAAAAGATGGAGAATAATATACGAAAAATAAGTATAGGCTCTGATTATAAGAATGACGCTATGCACTATGCTGTTGGACAGCAAGTGTATGGTGGTCATACTATTTCTAATATTATTTTTGAAGAAGACGATAGTTCTTACAATATACATATTAAAAAAGAAGACGAGGTATTACCTTGGAAAAAATTCAATAAGAATATGGCGATTTCTATTGAATATGATTTAGAATATTAGTGCAAAGCTTAAATTCTTTTATTGTAAAACCATATAAAGGCAGATACAATAATGAACTAGAAAGTGGTTTAATAACTAACGCTAGTATTGAAAGCTTTCAGCACATAAGTAAAGAGGCTATAGTTGTTGAAACTCCTAAAAACATAAAGTCGCCTATAAAAAAAGGAGATATTGTCATGGTACATCATAATATATTTAGAAGATATTACGGTATGAATGGCAAACAAAAGAACAGCAGCACTTACTTTAAAGATGATTTGTACTTTGCTTACATGGATCAAGTGTATTTATATAAGCAAAATGGAAAATGGAAATGTAATTTGAATTATTGTTTCGTAACACCTATTAAAGAAACAGACGTTCTAAAGAGTCAAAAAGAACAAACTAATACTGGAATACTAAAATACGGTAATAGTGAGTTAGAAGCGCTTAAAATCAATCCTGGAGATCTTGTTGGGTTTAACCCTATGAGAGAGTTCGAGTTTATATTTGATAACAAGCGATTGTATTGTATGAAATCTAATGATATTGTAATTAAGTATGAACGTAAAGGAAACGAAGAAGAATATAATCCTAGCTGGGCAAAAAGCAGTTGAGGAATTAATAAAGGTAGCTAAAGAAAAGATTGTAGACTCAGATGATGATATTTCAGCTGACAGACTTAAAAATGCTGCCGCTACTAAAAAGCTCGCAATATTTGATGCTTTTGAAATACTAACACGTATTGAAGAAGAAGAAAGAATATTAGAAGACAAACCTAAAAAAGAGCTTAAAGCAACAGAGTTTAAAGGCTTCGCTGAAAACAGATCTAAATAATGTACGAGCAAAGTCTATACAAAATATTGCCAGACCATATAAAGGAAAGTGTTATTAAAAAAAATAATACCTACAAAAAATGGAAGTATGGCTACAACAAAGAATATGATGTAGTTGTTATTAGTAAAACTGGGCAAATAGGAGAAATATACGAAATACAAAATCTTAAAATAGCTTTACCAAAAACCCCTGGAAAAGTAGATAAAAAAACAGACAGATGGACTGTTGAAGAGTATCCTAAAGAATTAAAAGCTATAAAGAGCATATTTGATTGGAGGGAATACCCTGAGAATTTTAAAACTAAATGGGGAGCATATATAGATGAGCAATTTAATAAAAGAGAAAACGGTACTTGGTTCAATAAAAAAAGCGTGGATACTTATATTACTGGTACTCACTTTATGTACTTGCAGTGGTCCAAGATTGATGTTGGGCAGC
>CBDTZS010000264.1:0-3521 GCA_965364955.1 uncultured Tenacibaculum sp.
TACATATTAATTAAAAAAGGGCTCTCAATACGAGGGCCCTTTCTTGGTTACAGGAGTTTTAGGTATGGTACGCCTATTTAGTTTACTCCTTTTTTTTCTTTTTATATCTACTAACTCTTCCTTTAGTGGTTTTTTCTTTTTTAGCCGCTGCTTTTTCAGCAGGAGTTAACTCACTCCAAGTAGAAGGCGTATCTTTTGAAACCTTTTTAGTTGGTCTAAAAGTGTTTTCACCTTTACCATAATCTGATTCACCACTAGGCGTTTGCCATTCTTCCTTAAACCAACGGTTCAAGTTTTTAAATGGTGAGTTCATTTTAAAAGGCGAGCTCATTATTTTTTTGACGAGTTACCCCAGTTAGCAGCACCTACTTTTCTACATTTAACCATAGCTCCGCTTCTGTATGCTGAATTCCCGCCTTTATATCTTGATGCAACTTTATTATAACAAGCATCTTTTTGATTTAAAGGACTATTATGGCCTTTACCTAAAGCTTTTAACCTAGCTTCGTTATCCCACCATTCTCTGTTTTTTTCCATACCTTTATTTTTTAGTTGTTTTACTCCACCGAGCTCTTGTTCCTCTAATATCTACATGGGTAAATGTATTGTATATACCTACACCTCCTAGCTTGAAACTTTCACATTTCATTAGATCATCTACAATAGCAGCCATATCCCCAGGATCTATATCACTAGATTTAATATCAGCGGCTTTGCCTTTTAAATGTTGTGAATTAGCTGACCCACCAACATCTGCATTGTGATCTTTACAGCGATAAGCATTGGTTAAATCTATTTTGCCATATATATTTCTTATAACTTGCAAGTTTTCTGCTAACTCTTGAACGTTCTTTTTAACAAACTCAGGCATAATACAGCCACATTTGCATTCAAATTCGTCCATGCTAAAGTTATTTGTTAGCTTCATTATTTTATACCTTTTTCTTTTGCTATTTTCTTTATAAGCTCCTTTATTTCTTTATTAGGAGTTTTACGCCATATTGCCCAATCCTTTTCTGTAAAGCTTTTAACTACAGCACTTTTAATTCTTTCGTATTCCTTTTTATTAGTAGCTCTAGATTCTTTTGCTTTTTCAATTCCCTCTTCTTTACGTTTTGCTTTTGCTTGAGTCTTTATAAGATCATGCTCTTCGTTTCTAGCACTAACATCCCAAGTTTTCCAACCTAATCCTAAAGCTAATCTTTGCATAGACGAATTTCTAGCGTCTAAAGCTTCGGTTATAGAATTTACTTCGTCAACAACTCTAGCCATAGGGATATTTAAACTACCCTCTAAAACATTACCAATTACACTATAAGAAGGGCTTAAATTAAACTCACCATTAATTGTAACATCAAGTCCTCTTTGTTTTATAGCATCTTTTTCAAACTTGTTTGTTTGAATAGCGGTATATATTTTTCTTAACTTAGAGCCTACAGGAGGAGCAAGATTAGCGGCTTGCAATATAGTGTAAGCGTGATCTGAAAGAAATCCTTTTTCTTCTTGCTTATTATATTCTATTACAACGTTTTTAATAGTTGATACAACAGCTCCAGGTAATCCAAACCCTCCTTTTAAGGTGGTATCTACCATACCATTTATCATCCTGGTTTGTTTTTTTGTTACAATTTTACCGTATTTTTCTATTTGTTCTTCTTCAGTTAAAGCATCATCCTCATCTCCAAATCCTGGTATTAAAGCAAACAAAGCATTTTGCAGTGCAGAAAATATAAGATTCTGTATTGTACCGTAGTAAATTATTTTACTAACATTACCAAGATCACTTTGCATTTGAGTTGTGCCAGGGGTTCTTCTTCTGTTATATATATCTTGAGCAGCTTTCTTTATAGACCTGTTCAACTGTATAGGCGTATTTTGAAATGATAATAGAACTCTACCTAACACACTTGCTTGATCAGAAGATATTAATGCAGGATCTCCTGACTGTTGTGTTTCTTCTGATATATTGCTAAAATCTATAAACGCCTGTGCTTCAGCTTCAGCCTGGTCCATTCCTTTTTTCTTTAAAGAATTTATTCTGTTTCTATAGAAAGTAGCTCCTCCAGAAGCAATAGCAAAACTATCCGCCATTTGTGTTGGTGTAAAACCAATTTTAAGTAAGTAACTTAATACCGCACTTGCTTTGTTTTTAGCGCCTTGAGCAGCTGTTGCAATTTCAGCTTCACTTACATCACTTTTTAAGCCAGATCGACGTTGTTTTAACATATCTGAATTAAAAATCCTAGCAAAGTCTTTCCAGAACTGAGGTTGATTAGCAAATGCTAAAGCGGCTTTTGCTGGATTGTTATCAGACCAGTTTATAAAGTTAGCTGTTGATAATGTTTGTAGCAAAGCTGATCTTCTGTTAAAAAACATTATAGCTCCAATAGAATTGTTAAGCCAGTTGTTGAACTTGTTAACATTCTTATTAGATCCAGATGGACGGTTTGTACCGTTCTTCATTCTATATAAAATATCTCTTAAAGCATCTGCGTGCTTAGTTCCATATAAAGCCTCTATCTTGTAAAGATTATCATCACTGAATATTGCATCAGCATTTTCAATAAACTCCTCTAAGTAAGCCTTACGGCCTTCTTTCTCAGTCATATTGTTTAAGTCAGACAACAAAGTTTCAGCATCCCAATATTCTGAAGGTTTAACCCACTTTTCTCTTTTAGATATAAGTTGTAATCCGTCAGCGTAAGCAGTCATGCTTTCGTCTGCTTCTACTAATTCGATTAACTTTTTAGCATCTCTTTTAGATAGCCCGTCAATTTCAAATCCAGATTTAGTCCATAGATAAACTCTAATAGCTTGGTCATAGGTATAGTCACCGTCTGGTGTAAGCTTTCCAAGTTTTTTTACCGTAGGTTTAAACATTTTGTTTAATCCCGTTATGTCACTTTTAAAAGTTTGTCTACTGGTTTCAATGGCTCTTATTCCTGCAAAATACGGATTAATTAAGTTATCGTTAAAAAACTTTTGATCAGCATCTCCTTGCCTGCCTTTACCTGAAAATGTATATGACGTTAGCCCTTTAAAGTCATCTAATGAAGAAGGCATCCAGTACTTGAATCTACCAGCTCTAGCTCCTCTTCGTCTAGCAACCATTTTAGAAAAAGTTTTATAAGACTCAACACCTTTATCTCGTTCAATTATTGAATTAAACTCAGTGCTTAACTTACCTTTACTAAAACCTGCTTCTTTTACTGTAACTTCTTTTTTCTTAACGGAAGCATCATGTTCAGCCATGTCTTCTACGATGTTTTTCTTTACCGTAGTTTTTCCACCATTTTCTTTATAGAAATTCGCAAAGTTTTCACCTATAATAGCTCCATCAGAAAGTCTTCTTATAGCGTATTGCACTTTACCCATGGTAAATATATTGTAATACCTTTTTAATACAGCCATAAAGCCTTTTCCTGGAACGTATCCAGCGTAAGCTATTCTACCAAAACCTGCTTTAGATACCGCTGTATCCATTTCATTTGGTATAATAGAAACCTGGTATTCATCCCACA
>CBDTZS010000265.1:0-3507 GCA_965364955.1 uncultured Tenacibaculum sp.
CTTTAAAACTTTGAATCTATTTTAAATGGCTAAAACCAAAACTACTTTTTTCTGTCAAAATTGCGGAACACAACATGCACAATGGAGCGGACAATGTAATACCTGTAAAGAATGGAATACCATTGTTGAAGAAGTACTTCAGAAAGAAGAAAAAAGGACTTGGGAAACACCATCGAGCACAAAAAAAAGGACTTCAATTCCTTTAAGAGTAGAAGATATTCAATTAAACCCTGAAGAGCGCGTTGAAACGAAAAACAACGAATTAGATACCGTTTTAGGTGGTGGAATCGTAAAAGGAGCAGTTGTTTTATTAGGAGGTGAGCCAGGAATAGGTAAATCAACATTATTATTGCAAATAGCTTTAAATATACCTCAAAAAGTATTGTATGTTTCAGGAGAAGAAAGTCAGTCGCAAATTAAAATGCGTGCCGAACGTTTAGAAGCAACGAATTCAAATTGCTTAATTCTTACAGAAACAAACACCCAACAGATTTTTAAAAATATAGAAGAAGTTCAACCAGATGTGTTGGTGATTGATTCTATTCAAACATTACACACAAATTCTATAGAAGCATCTCCAGGGAGTGTTTCTCAAATACGTGAAACCTCGGCAGAATTAATAAAATTTGCCAAAGAAACGGGAACTCCTGTGTTGTTAATTGGGCATATTAATAAAGAAGGACATATTGCAGGGCCTAAAATTTTAGAACACATGGTTGATGTGGTTTTACAATTTGAAGGTGACAGGAATCATGCATATCGAATATTACGCTCTCAGAAAAATAGATTTGGCTCTACGGCTGAATTAGGAATTTACGAAATGTTATCAACCGGATTACGAGAAGTATCGAATCCTTCAGAAATATTAATATCTAAAAAAGATGCTGATTTAAGCGGAACCGCAATTGCTTCAACTTTAGAAGGGATTCGTCCGTTAATGATAGAAATTCAAGCCTTGGTTAGTACAGCCGTTTATGGTACGCCACAGCGTTCTACAACAGGGTATAACTTGAAAAGATTGCACATGATTTTAGCCGTTTTAGAAAAACGTGCTGGATTTAAATTAGGTGCAAAAGATGTGTTTTTAAATGTTACAGGAGGAATTCATGTAGATGATCCTGCGATTGATTTAGCCGTTGTTGCAGCAATTTTATCATCGAATCAAGACATGGCGATTAACCCAAATGTGTGTTTTGCTGCCGAAGTTGGTTTAGCTGGTGAGATTAGACCAGTTTCTAAAATAGACCAACGTATTCTAGAAGCTGAAAAGCTAGGGTATGAAACGTTAGTAGCCTCAAAATACAATAAAATATCTTCGAAAAATCACAGCATAAAATTACTTTTAGTGGGTAAAATTGAAGAAGCTTTTGCTACATTGTTTGCGTAAGTTTCGCTAACGGTTTATCTATGAATAGTGTGGAGTAGAGAAGTGGTGACTTCTCCTTTAGGCACAAGCTATAAGCTTTTGTGTTTTATTTTTATTGTTTTAAAAGCCAAATTAAAAGATTTGGCGATTAAGTAAATAGAGATAAGCGTTCAATTTTATGCCCCTAAATCCGTATTATTTATAGGTTTTGTTGGAGATTATTTTTCTTTAATTCTCGATTTTAACCATTTAATAGAGTATATCAATATACTTAACCAGGCTATTGAAGTTAGTGTCCCTTTTAAAACAGTAAAAGAACTTGATAGAAGTACGAACGGTTCAGAGATCTCTATTGATTTTGAAATCATTAAAATGATACATGTGTTTTCTAGATAATCAAATCCCATAGCCAAGAAAGGAACAATCAATAAAATCGAACTCGCTTTATTCTTCGTTTTTGTTATCAGGAATAGACGAAATATAAAACTACTTAGGAAAAGAGCTAGTAAGAAAGGATATAATACATCTAACAAAGTTAATTGAGGGAATAGGTAAAGATCAGTAGTTTGAGTATTCAAGTTGTTGACAATTGATTCCGCGGTGGATACTGAATATCCAAAAGATTGCATGTCAAAGGCTTTAGTTCCTATTTGATTATTGATTACCGGAAAAGTAAATAACATCATCGATAAAATAACGAGATGGCTCGCACTAAAAAGGAGACATACTCTTTTTACTGAAGACGTTTTTTGAAGTAAGGATATAAAAATTGACATAATTTTTGTTTTGATTCAAGGTCAAAGGTTGTCAATTTAAAATATGATGCCATTAACAAATGATAATGGTTAAGATTTTGTTCTTAATCTGCTCAAAGAAATGGTTGTAATGCCTAAATATGATGCTATATCAGCATGCGGTATGCAGTTTTCAATATTGGGGTAATTCTTTCTTAATAAGATTAATCGATCTTTTCCTTTAAGAGAAGCTAAAGCTATTTCCTTTTCTACCTTTGCCATTAGCTCATTTCTTAATACCGAATTTCCGAATTCTCGAATTTCTAGATCTTCAATCATTAATTTTTCGAATTGTGCAGCATCTATAGTTGCAATTTCCCCATCCGTTAATGCCTGAATATTAATTACCGATTTACCCTCGTGAATTCGTGTAGTACAAGGTGATATTATAGAATTAGACATGAATAAAGAAATCGTAACACTTTCTCCGTTGGGAGTGTTTAGAAAACTTTTGCAGATTCCATCAATTATAAAATACTCCAGATTATTCTTTTGTCCAACTGAAGTAATTAATTCTCCCTTTTTGATATTAATGTAATTAACTAGGTCATTTAATTTCCCTATTGACTTATCGGAAATAGAAGCTACAGAATTAATGATTGGGTTAATCTTATTGTACATTTTCTTATAATAGACTCTAACGATTTGTGTATGGTTAGTTGGATTGGCAGGAACTAAGTTAGTAAAAGAAAACGAACAATATGAAAATCCGTAGGATTTTCCAAGTAGGCGATAACCAAGCAGTTAATTATAGGCGTTGTTAGCATGCATTTTATTTTTTTCTCAAAATTATTATTTTTTATTTGGAATAATCATTCCATTATCCGTATGTTTGTATTCGGAACGAACGTTCCGTTATTATTAATAAACAAAAAAAATGGATAAAATGAGTAAATTAAATGGAAAGATCGCGGTAGTTACAGGTGGAAATAGCGGAATTGGTTATGCATCTGCCAAAGAATTAAAAAGTCAAGGAGCAACTGTTATAATAACAGGAAGAAATTTAAATAAAGTTCAATTTGCAGCTCAAGAGCTTGGTGTTAAGGGGATTGTTGCAGATGTTGAGAGCATTTCAGCAATAGAAGATTTGGTTGAACAAGTAAAAACAGATTTTGGAAACGTCGACATCTTATTCGTAAATGCAGGGATTTTTCAGGCTGCTCCAATCGGACAAATAAGTGAAGAAATGTTTGATCATCAAATAGGAATTAATTTTAAAGGGGCATTTTTCACAACTGAAAAGTTTTTACCAATATTAAATGATGGTGCATCTATTATAAATTTATCGTCTATAAATGCTTATACAGGAATGCCTAATACAGCAGTTTATGCTGCGTCTAAAGCGGC
>CBDTZS010000266.1:0-3505 GCA_965364955.1 uncultured Tenacibaculum sp.
GTGTAAACGATGTCCCTTTAACTTTGTAAACGATGTGCCTTTACCGTACCTAATTACATTCAACGTTAAGTATAAGAAACGTAGGGCACTTAAAAGGCACTTTCGTTTTATTACTTAGCTAAATATAAATATCTTGCTTTTATTTTTTCTTCTATAAATGTCAAATTTTATATTTAGCGAACTTTGTTAATACTCACAGACCTTTCGATTTAGCACAAACGCCCTATGTTTTTATACATTGTCGACAAGCGTTTTTTACTATAAACAGTGTGCTCGATTTGTTATTTTAGGTTCTATTTGTTCATCAATATTTTTCGAATATTTTTCAATTTCTTCAATATAATTTATTATGTCAGAATTGGATATATCTGAAGCATTATCATTATGATGTAAAACGTTGTTTCTTTTTACAACTATTAGGTTAATCTTTTCTTTTGATTCATTAAATTTTTCGTTTTTATCTAATTCAAAGCCAAACATTTTAAATAATTCATTTGTTCTAAAAGGATTTCCAGATATGAATGAATCTAAATCTTTTTTGTTAAGTTTTATTTCAAGGTTTTCGAATCTTGTTTTCTTTTTATCAAGTAATGACTGAACTTTTGAGTCTGACTTATCTTTATTCTCAATACTCCATCTAATCAAATTCACAGGATAGTTCTCAATTTTTATACGGTCATTGTAATCTATAATAAGTATTTCAAGAACGTCTTTAAGATAGCTTTCTAAATAACCACAAAGTGTTATAAGAAATGATTTAGTTAAGAAATTCGCATTGTCATAAACAAATTCTACCGGACTATCTGAAATTATTATAGAATTGCAGTCGTCAATTGTATTTTTTAAGTCGGAAAGTTTTTCTTGATAATTTTTAAATGCTTTAGTTATCATCTATTTCATTTAATTTATCTTCCCACATAGTTCGTCTTCTTAATATATATACCTTTTGTTGTAATGCACCAGAAAGAGATTTTTTAAATAATTCAATACCACATAGTTCTTTGAATTTTTGAATGATTTCGTTTCTATTATCGTCTATGAATGCATCTGTTTTATTACTAAAACTCCACATTAATAAATCATAATATGCTATACCTTGTCTTGGCTTATCTTGTGTTGTGTCAACAAAAGGAGTATCAAAGGTTCTTAGACATTTATTCAATGTTGAATTATATTTTTCTTTAAGAGAAATAGCTTCTGCTTCACTAATGTCTTGATTATTTGTCATATACGAATCAAGAGTGGCAGTAAGTTTACTTTCATAGTTTTCCAAGTTATTATTTAAAGCGAAAAACCTTAAAATAAGTTCTTCATTACTTCTGTCGTCTTTTTTACCACTTTTTCTGAAATCTTTTATGAATTCAATATCACCTAATTCACTTAATAAATTATCTAATAATCCAGGGTAAATAGCGTGTCTTATTTCTTGATCAGAAAGTTTAACTGCTCCTTGATTCAATCTAGCGAATATCTCTCTAACAAGTTCTTTTGGGTTTTCTTTACGAAGGATAACACATCTGATTGTTGTGCTTTCAAGTTCGCTTTTTAATTCGCCTAAATCTGAGAATTTTTTTCCGTTTAATTCCGGATAGATTGTTAAACCTTCAAGTTCAAATTTGTCATTAAAAAAATTCTTTATAGTTGTTATTCTTTGAACTCCATCAATTACAGAATGATTACTCTGTTCATTTTCGGCAAAATAACAAGCAGGAAGTGGTATTCTCATTAAACAAGATTCGATAAATCGACTTGCTCTAACATTTCCATCTTTATCCCACTTATATTTCCTTTGAAAATCTGGATTTAATATTAATTTTGGTGGATTAGCAGAAGCTCTAGCGACTAAAGTTTCAAATGGGTAATCAATAGGGTATAGGTTCAGTATTTGTCTTTCCATTTATGTTTTTTTTTATACTTGCCAGCGGTTGGGTATAAGAAAAGTAGGGCAGTTGCAAGCGATACTTTTCGGATTAAGTACAAGCCGAGTTTTTAAATTTTGTTAACTATCTTTTCTCTTTTTAATTATACCAAATTTAAAAATTTGGCGACTTGGCAAATACACACAGATCTTTCGATTAAGCACTTTTGCCCTATGTTTTTTATACATTGTTAGCCTAAGTATTTGTTAATTCTATAATTGTTTCTGAAATAATCTTAATATGATTTTTCGTTGTGTTTTTATTTCCTAATTCAACCTTGCTGTTAGCAATACGTGTTAATATCTCGTTTTTTAAAATTGGATGCATATGTTTTCCTTTTCCACCTATTTTTTGATGTAGGATGTCAAGTTTTTTTTCTAAATAATTAATCCTTTTTTTTGCTCCAAATAATAAAATAGTTTCATTAATACTATTGTAATTATCATCTGATAAACCATAGATACTTTCAGGCTTAAAAGGTGTGTTGAATTCAGCTTTTTGTTTATAACTGTCAGAATTATGAAAGTCCATTATCATACCGTTTAAATGACTTTTTTTAAAGTATATAAAAAGTGAAAACTCATCAATTATTAATGAATATGGCCGTTCATACTTAGTAGACCAATGAAGCCAAGTGCTTTTTTCTTTCGAATAATTAGGTGCGCGAAGTAGTTTGTATCCTATGTTATTTAAATCCGAATCTTTTGGGTCAGGTATTATTTGATTAATATCATTCTTTAAATAATGTTTTAAAATTCTACCTAATTTTCTTTCATCTTTTGATTTTAATTTAAAACCACTATATTTTTGAATAGATAAACGCCAAACAATAGAAGTCCAAAAAAGAAAACCAATGAATGGTTTATTTATACTAATATAATTTTGGCATACTTCAGTACTTGAATCGAAGGTCTTGGCATATTCACTCTCTGTCACGGCAAGATTTTTCTCGCAGTTTGTACAGAAGTAATTATCAACAATTCCCTCAATATCATTATTTTCAATCAATTCATCTGTAACTTCTCCATATATTTCTTCAAGCTTTTCTGGTTGAACTGAACGTCCAAAATAGGATGCTGTTGAATTTTCTGTGATTACAAATCCTAATTCTTTGTCTCTACCTGATTCTCCTGGCTCATTGTCAATTCTTTTAGAAAGGAAATGAGGTACAATATGTGAACCTTTTTTATCGGCTAAATTATTATTGCAAAGTAGGCAGTTATTCATATTTAGGCTAACTTGTTTGTATCAGTACAAAAGGTGTTGTTATACTCTATTTACAGTTGTATAAACGTACATTTCATACCATTTATGAATCTAAATTTCACGGGCTAAATGTAATCATAGCACAGGGCATTTCTTTACGGGTATCCGTTAAGAAAGCATATATCATCGATATTTTAAAAAATAAAAGGAATAAGGGATTATTTCTTTAGCAATTTTTCGAGTTAAATGTACTAATTCTATCTAACTAACTGTAGCAAAATGTAGTATAAATTATATGGTAACAATGTTTTTAGCGTCTAACATTGGTTTGTTTAAAAAACGCAATACCAATTGTGCTACAGCAACGGTATCTCGTTCGC
>CBDTZS010000267.1:0-3484 GCA_965364955.1 uncultured Tenacibaculum sp.
GTTTTTAGACCGGAGGCGTAAAAATCCCGTTTTCTTGAAAAGCCAGAACCTTCTTGTTCAAAATATTTCTTGTGTTTCCTCACAAAACTGGGGCTAATAATAAAGGCCACCGAATCCTTGGATTTCAACGGTCCAAAATCAACAAGTGATTGTGCCCATATTTCATCGTCATATGAGAGAGATAGGGAAATTTTATTTTTATGAGAAGTCGGATGCGCGGTGCGAACCCCGCCTTCGGACGTCGGTTCAAAACCTTCGGGTCTTACTTTTAATATATCTTGAGCATATATAGGTAATAAAGCTACGGCTCCACCGAAAAGTACTGAAATCATATCTAAAGTAATGGCTCCTAAAATAGCTTTTGTTTTAAATACAAAACTAATTCCTTCCTTTAAACTCTTCATTATTGGTTCGCCTATTTTCGGATTCAGAATTGGTTTTTTCTTTA
Organism: uncultured Tenacibaculum sp.; assembly: GCA_965364955.1. Taxonomy (GTDB): domain Bacteria; phylum Bacteroidota; class Bacteroidia; order Flavobacteriales; family Flavobacteriaceae; genus Polaribacter. Next base: position 449 of record CBDTZS010000267.1, read on the forward strand.
TGAAAAACACCATTAAAAATGAAAACACTACCAAACCAAAAACAATACAAAGTGACCAATGAACACCCATCCAAGAAATCGTGAACCCTGCAAAAGCAGGCCCTAAAACAGAAGCCATTTGCCAGGTAGAACTACTCCATGTTGCCGCATTTGGATATAGTTTTTTTGGAACTATTAAAGCTATTAATGAAAATATGGTTGGTCCAAAGAATGAGCGTAATAATCCGCCAAAAAATACTAGTCCGTAAATAGCATATAGTACGGTATTCGTTTCCCAACCTTCAATAAAACTAGGTAATGTTAAAAAAAACAGACCTAAACTTATTAATGAAAAAGCACCTGTACAAAGTACTAGTAAATTTCGTTTTTCTTTTTGATCTACAATATGACCTGCAAAAAGAGCCATAGAAACTGCCGGAATTACTTCCATTAAACCAATAATACCTAATGATAATGGATTTTTAGTAATACTATATACTTGCCATTCTATAATAATAAATTGCATAGACCAAGCGAATACCAAAGCAAAACGTACTAAAAGGAATATGTTAAACTCTTTAATTCTTAAGGAGGCATACGGATCTTTCTTTTCCATTATTTTACTACTAATTCAATTTTAAATCCATTAAAATGGCAAAGGTTTCGTTTACATCGTTTTCTTTTACCACAATCGTCATTTCATGCGTGGTAGATATAACCTCTTGTACAGCAATATTTGCCCAAGCAAACTGCTTTAAAATAAAGTAATATATTCCTGATTGTTCCAAATTATCTTTTGGAAGTTTAATTGTAATTGAGGCTAAATCGTTTACATTGTTTATCAATGTTTCTTTCTTAAAAATCTCTTCAACAAAAGGTTGTAGATTTTTACTGGTAACAATATTTGTTTCAAAAATCCCTTGCGAGACTGTTAAGAAATAATCATTACTATCAGCAGATTTACTTAAAATTTTAGCAATTTCTTTTAATAATGAAGTGGTATTTTTAAAAGTAAAATCACACAAATCTGATCGCACAATTACATCCCCTAAGTTAAGTGCTAATTTTTTAATATTTTTACGTACTCTTAATTCATTTGCTGGAGATAACCTATTAATAGCCATCATAACCGCACCTACTTTTACTTCCTTTTTAAGTAACTTAGATACTTCTGGCAACACAACCCTCGCTAAAGAAGATACATTTATTAACTTCTCATTTAAAGCCTCTTCAATAAAGGGTGTTTTCCTTATTGTAATTTCAACAGCTTCTTGAATTGTTTTCATTTTGTTTAATTTTAAACAAATGTAGCTAAAATATAACCAACAGTAAAATTATTCTATTCTTTTTAATTTGTAATATATTACACAAAAATGATTGTTAATCAGAATTTTAAATTAAATTTGTTACTATTACAAAACCTAACAACACAATCTTAGAAGCGATTGATGAGCGGACTTCTTTTTATTAAGAAGGGTTATTTGTACAAATGCAGACAACTAATCTAATCTATTTGTTAACTTTAAAAACTCATCTTTCGCTTCTTTTTTGCCGTATAACACATTGTATACAGCCTCGATAATAGGAGTTTTCGCACCGTTTTTTTGATTTATTTCATAAGCACTTTTAGTTGCATAGTATCCTTCAGCAACCATACTCATTTCCATTTGAGCAGATTTTACAGTATATCCTTTTCCAATCATGTTTCCGAACATTCTATTTCTACTAAAAGTTGAATATCCTGTTACTAATAAATCACCTAAATAAGCTGAGTTATTAATATTTCGCTTCATTTTATGCACCTTTTTAATAAAGCGTTTCATCTCACGAATACCATTACTCATTAATACAGCCTGAAAATTGTCACCGTACCCTAAGCCATGAGCAATACCAGCAGCAATAGCATATATATTTTTTAACATGGCTGCATATTCAGTACCAATTATATCATCTGATATTTTAGTTTTTATATAACGACTAGCAATAAACGTACTTAAGTGTTTCGCTTTTTCCTGATCTTGACACGCCAATGTTAAATATGATAATCGTTCCATAGCTACTTCTTCTGCATGACACGGACCCGCAAGAACTCCAATGTTTTCAAAAGGAACATTATGCATATCATGAAAATGTTCACCAATAATTAATCCGGTTTCTGGAACAATCCCTTTAATTGCCGAAAAAATGATTTTACCTTTTAATGACACAGTTAATTTTTCTAATTCTGTTTTTAAAAAAGCCGAAGGGATTGCAAAAATTAATATATCATAATTTTCAACGATATAATTCATATCGTCTGACAAATCTAGTTGCTCAGGATGCAATTCAGCAGAACTTAAATAACTAGGGTTGTGTTTGTTGCGTTTTATATGTTCAATAGCATATACACTTCGCATATACCAACCAATGGTATCAAGGTTTTCAGATAACATTTTTACAATGGCAGTAGCCCAACTTCCTCCACCTAAAACCGCTATTTTAGTTTGATTACTCATATTGTTATTTGTTTAGTATGCTAAATTAATAAATCTACACTCTTCTTCTAAAGGTTAAGGGTATTATATTTGAATTTTGAAAAACTAAAGAACATGAACGTACAAATAATAAACAAATCGAAACATCAAACACCTACTTACGAAACCGAAGGTTCTGCAGGAATGGATTTACGTGCTAATATTGAAGAATCAGTTACTTTAAAACCTTTAGAAAGAGCTATTATAAAAACTGGATTATTCATAGCATTACCTATTGGTTTTGAGGCACAAGTTCGTCCAAGAAGTGGATTAGCTGCTAAAAAAGGGGTTACTGTTTTAAATTCTCCAGGAACTGTTGATGCCGACTATAGAGGAGAAATAGGTGTTATTTTAGTAAACCTATCTAATGAAGAATTTATTATAAATGATGGTGAACGTATTGCGCAATTAATAATAGCAAAACATGAGCGCGTAAACTGGCAAGAAGTTTTAGTTTTAAATGAAACAGAACGTGGTGCTGGTGGTTTTGGTAGTACAGGGGTATAAAACAACCTAAACTTACATATAAAAGCCTCTTTTTAAA
>CBDTZS010000268.1:0-3442 GCA_965364955.1 uncultured Tenacibaculum sp.
ATCACAATCATCATGCTCACGGAGGGCGTGCAAATTTTGGAGGTGTAAGATGGCATGAGGTGGATGTTACTTATTGTATTATAGTTGTATTAGATAAAGTAAAAATGATTCAGCTTAAATAAGATTATTTTATATTTCTAAAAATTAAGGCTACATTCTTATTTGTGATAAGTGTTAAGTTACTGTATTTTAGGTGCTTATTTTTGAATTGTTTATATTTGATTTGAACTTCTGTAATTTAACGTGTTATGATGTATAAATTCCTCACTTCATTTTTACTATTCTTTTTTTTAACAGTTCAATTAACATCTGCTCAAGATGTTGCCATCGGAAATTTCAGAAGTGGCAAAATCACCTATAAAGTATTTATTTCTTTCCCTACTAAAAGCTCGTTGGGTTTTGCTAGTGTTAGATATATCTCTAAAGGAAAGGATAAATTGATGACTCAATCTTTACAAATGTCAAGTTTAACTGTTAGTGGTAAAAAATACATTTACCTTAAAGGGAGTTCTGCTAGAATGATTGAAGGTAAAGCAAGTTATACCGCGGATAATTTTTTGTTTGATAGAGGAGCTATTACTAGTTCTCCAATTATTATTCCCCAAAAAAAAGTAACTAAAAATGCACTTATTACTGATTATACCAAGTCAGGGAATAGGTTGTGGAGCTGGAAAACGTATTCTTATAGTGAGCTTACAAAGAAAATGATCAAACCTTTTTTTCCTAATTTATCACATCCAATTTATAAATCTTTTCTAGATAAGAAAAAAATAGCAAACGACCCTTACTCGTTTGTCAAAACGGAATTTGTATTGTCAGGAAAAACATATCAAGGTTTTATTTTTTTAGATAATATTACAAAATCTGGTGTAGCACGATTAATTTTAAAGTATTTTGACAGTGATGATGTTGGTCTCTTTTCGTTCGATATTCAAGGATATTATATCACTAAACAAGGAAATCAATATTTAGCATTATATGGATATGGTGATGTTTTAAACATAGGGACAACTTTGTGGTCAATTGCAAACTCAAAAAAACGACCCCAGATAAGTTTTTATAAATACTTTAAACCTAACGTTTTTATTTTTCCTATTGATGATATAAAAACGAAACCTTTCTATATTGCTATTGATAAATTAAATAATTCTAAAACTGTTCAAGAATTAGTCAGTAATGGTATTTCGCTTAAAAAATGGGAATTTATTGATAGATCAGCATTGAGTCAAGACTCTAAGTCTCCTCAAAATAAACCATCAAGATTTTTTCCTTATTTAGACGATGCTTTTAATACAATTTTTCTTGACAAACCTTATTCTAAAATCAATAAAAAAATTATTAAAATTATTTTGCCAGAGGTGAAATATATAATCAGCGATTTTACTTATCCTTATAAAATTGCTTATTTGGTAAAAAGGAATACTCATCTTACTATAAGTAGTTTAACAGCCTCTGGGAATAATGTTGTAATTACGATGGAAAAGTTAAAATCTTATACAAATAGTATTCTTACAAAGGAAAACCTTTATTTGACGGGGGGAAGTAATAGTAGTTTGCGTGGGTTGATGAATCAAGGATATAAGATTAATAACATAGTTAAAACGGATAATAAAACTAGTTTAATTTTTTATAATAAAAACTCAAAAAGAAGCCTACAGAGAACAGTGTATTCAAAATCTAATTTCACAGAAGGAAAATATAAAGAAACGTTGCAAAAGCAGTTAAAAGCAGGTTTTGTTGTTATTGCAATTGCACCAGTTTATGTGCCAAAAGTTGGAGGTATTAGGTTGACTGCAATTACTGAAAAAGATATTTTAGGAATTGGAAACCAAGAAGTGCTTTTTGGGCTAGACAAATTTCCAATTGCCGAAATCACAAAATATAAAAATCAAAATTATAATATTACGACCGCCTTGTATTCTAATGAAAAATGGTATGTGGTAATGACACAAGCAATGCAGTTGAGTAATCAACAATATAAAATTGCTAAGAAATACCCATTTTCCTGGGTTAAAAAAAACATGAAAAACGGCCTTAATATTACAACTTCTACTTGGGGAGCAGATGGTTGGTTAGTTGTTATGAGTAGAGGTAGATTGATAAATAATTAAAAAAAATTGGATATGGCTTTGATAAAAATTATTAAAAAAACAAGTGCTGTTTGTTTCTTGTTATTTTCTATGTCTACTGTTTTTGCTCAAAAACCTACACATCCAATTGATGTGAAGAACAAACAATGTCACGAAAATTCAATTCCAACAACAAGTGCAGCATTGTCTTGTGAAAACAATGCTTTAATAGCTTGGGAGAAAGAAATGAATACGTATTTGGAACGCTTAAAAAAGAAAAGTAAGCAACTAGATATTGTATTACTTATCAAGACTCAAAAAAAATGGAAGGAATTTTTCAATGCAGATATAGCTGTGCACAGTTCGTACATAAGTAAACTGTATGAAGGTGGCACATTGTCTCGTGTAGCTATTATTACTTATAAAAAGGAGGAGATGAAAAAAAGAGCATTGAACTTAAAGCATTTTTTTGAAAATTTAGAATAGCAGTCCTGAAAATGGAGGTTATTATGTTTTAAAAATAGAAGAAAGTAAGCGGTTGTTTTAGACTAGATTAAAAATTGCTGCTCCAAAATATACATATAAACTACACAAAATAATTTCTCCTATAAAGACACCAAAAAGTACATTTTTGATTGGTGTTTTTAAGATGCCTGTAACATAACAAATTATGTCTGTAGGCACAAAAGGAAACATAGACCAAGCAGCAACTAAAAGTGTAGACTTTGGAGTGTCTAATTTCTTTTTCCATACAGGAATTTTGTTTGGAAATTTCTTTTCTAAATAATTACTGAAACCTAATAAATCAGAAAAATAATATAATGAAGCTGCAGAGAATAATACTCCAATAATAGAGATCAGTAAAACTAGTAACAATTGATCTGGAAATAATAGCCCACCTCCAATTACAAAAGGTGTACTAGGAATTAAAAAGAAACCTCTAATTAGTGTGAGTATTGTATATATTAGTAACATTTCACCAAGAAATTCTTGTACAAACTCAACCAAATATTTTGCTGTAATAATTTCAGGGTTCAATACATATGCAATTACCAATCCAATTAATAATGCAACCCAAATTGTATATATGAGTATTTTTCCTTTTTTTAACATTGATTTTAAAATAGGTTAGTGTTTATTATGACGACTGAAAATAGAAAAGGTAACAGTGTTTTTAAGGTTTGTTAATCTGTCATACTTTTACGTTGTGGCATATCATTTGACAAAAAGAATTAACTACTGGAAAAGATTCACTAAAAAATAATAGCATGCAACATTTACATACATCATCAGTAAAGAATAAAAAGAAACCAAAAGTAACAATTGGCACAGCCTTTAAAACCATTATTTGGCCAAAAAGAAAGTTAGTTTTT
>CBDTZS010000269.1:0-3425 GCA_965364955.1 uncultured Tenacibaculum sp.
TGTTTTAATTTAATTAATTTATCGGTACTCATTGTAAAAACCCAGGTACGAGATTTATCATCACCAACAAAAAAAGGGATTCTAATCGTATTCCCCATACAAGAACGAATATGCATTACTAATTTTTCTCCTGTAAAACCATCTCCTTCTTTTCCTCCTTCTATTATTTCTCCTTCAAAAGCTTTTCCACAATGAATTTCTAGTTTATTCCAAAATAATTCAGAATTCGTTTTTTCTTGTGCTATTAACTGTAAAGGAAGTAAAACTAGTAATAAAAATTTTTTCATTATTTGGAAGTTATATATTCATTAGAGCTTAACAAGATAATTATAAAAAAACAAAAAACGCCTCACAAATTGTGAGGCGTTTTAAATATATAATTCAAAAATTAATTCTTATAGGTCTAAAACCTCAGCAACTTTATCTGCTGCTTCTTGAAACTCAGTAGCAGAAATAATTTCCATTCCGCTATTGTCAATTAATTCTTTTGCTTCTTTTGCATTTGTTCCTTGTAAACGACAAATAATAGGCACATTAATTCTGTCTCCCATACTCTTATAAGCATCTACAACACCTTGAGCAACACGATCACAACGAACGATTCCTCCAAAAATGTTTACTAAAATTGCTTTTACGTTTGTATCTTTCAAAATAATACCAAAAGCTTTTTCAACACGTTCAGCATCTGCTGTACCACCAACATCTAAAAAGTTAGCTGGTTCACCACCTGCTTGCTTAATTAAATCCATAGTTCCCATTGCTAAACCAGCTCCGTTTACCATACATCCAACATTTCCATCTAAATCTACATAGTTTAAACCAGCAGCTTTAGCTTCAACCTCAATTGGGTTCTCTTCACGAATATCACGCATTGCTGCATAATCTTTATGACGATATAAAGCGTTTTCATCTAAAGTAACTTTAGCATCAACAGCCATTATTTTATCATCAGATGTTTTTAACACTGGGTTAATTTCAAACATTGCTGAATCTGATTTTACATATGCAGTATATAAAGCAGTAACAAATTTTGTCATTTCTTTTAATGCAGTTCCACTTAAACCTAAGTTAAATGCAATTTTACGTGCTTGAAAAGGCATTAACCCTAAAGCAGGATCAATTTCTTCTGTAAAAATTAAATGAGGAGTTTCTTCTGCAACTGTTTCAATATCCATACCACCTTCAGTAGAATACATAACCATGTTTCTACCAGTTGCACGATTTAATAAAACTGACATATAATATTCATCTGGTTCACTTGCTCCAGGATAATATACATCCTCACAGATTAAAACCTGATTTACCAATTTACCTTCAGCTGATGTTTGAGGTGTAATTAACATCATTCCTAAAATATCATTAGAAATACTTTTTACCTCTTCTAAGTTTTTAGCCAACTTAACTCCACCACCTTTTCCACGACCACCTGCGTGCACTTGTGCTTTTATTACGTGCCAACCTGTACCCGTTTCTTCAGTTAATTTCTTTGCAGCTTCAACAGCTTCTTCTGGTGTATTTGCAACAATTCCTCGTTGAATACGAACTCCAAAACTGTTTAATATTTCTTTACCTTGATATTCGTGTAAGTTCATTAGATATGAATTTTTAAAGTCGAACAAAAATACAAATTCAATTTATAATACATTACTATTTATTGTAATTATTCCATCTTTTATTTTCACATTTCTTTAACGTTTTAATTGTAACGATTGTTTTTTTAACATGTCTTTAATGCAATTAACATGAATTTGTGATTTAAAAGCGTAAATCATAAATAGTTTTGCAAACTATTCCCCACTATTAATTAACTATGTATAAAATAGCCACATCCTTAATTGTTATCTTGTTAGCTTTCAATGAAATTACAGCTCAAGACATCAATCAAAATAGAAAAATAATTAATGCTACCCGTGTAGATTCCCCTCCAAAAATTGATGGTATTCTAAATGACGCTGAATGGTCTAATACTCCTATTGCAAAAGATTTTGTGATGATGAGACCTAATAATGGTGAAGCTGAACCAAATACTCATAAGACAGAAGTTAAATTAGTGTATGACGATAATGCTATTTATATTTCAGCTTTAATGCATACTCCTGATGCTTCAAAAGTTCCTGCAGAATTTACCAATAGAGATAATTTTGGGAATTCTGACTTTTTTATGGCCATGATAAACCCAAATGATGATGGGCAAAATCCAACAATGTTTATTGTAACAGCTTCTGGTGTTCAAATAGATTCAAAAGTATCTAACGGGAATAATGAAGATTATAATTGGAATGCTGTTTGGGAAAGTAGTGTAAAAATTAATGACACTAACTGGGTTGTTGAAATGAAAATTCCATACAGAGCTTTACGTTTTGCCAACGAACCTATACAGTCTTGGGGAATGAATTTTCATAGAGAAATTAGAAATAAAAATGCTCGATATACTTGGAACCTTATTGATAATAAACAAGGAAGCTGGACACAATATGATGGATTAATTCAAGACTTTAAAAACATTACACCGCCTACTCGTTTAAGCTTTTACCCTTACGCTTCTGCAACAACATCTTCTTTCGAAGGAAAAACTAATTTTGACTGGAGTGTTGGTATGGATGTTAAATACGGTTTAACAGAAAATTTCACGTTAGATGCTACCTTGATTCCTGATTTTGGGCAAGTAGGTTTTGACGATGTTAGTTTAAACCTAGGTCCTTTCGAACAGCAATTTTCTGAACAAAGACAATTTTTCACTGAAGGAACAGAACTCTTTACAAAAGGACGCTTATTTTATTCTCGTAGAATTGGAGGCAGACCTATTGGCTATTCTGATGCAGATAAGAATTTAGAAAGTAATGAGACTGTAATTGAGAACCCTGAAAAAGTAAATATGCTAAACGCTATTAAAATTTCAGGAAGAACAAAAGGAGGTTTAGGAATCGGTTTTTTTAACGCAATTACGGAAGAAACTAAAGCTACAATAGAAAAGACTACTATTGAAAATAATGGAGGAGTATTAAAAACAATAAAAACTCAGCGAGAAAAAACAACCAATCCGTTTTCTAATTACAACATTCTCGTTTTAGATCAGCAATTTAATAAAAACTCATCTGTAACACTAATAAATACGAATGTTACGCGTGATGGTCGTTATAGAGAGGCAAACGTTACTGGCGTACTTTGGCATGTCGAAGACAAAAACAGTAACTATAACATTGATGGTTCAGTTAAAATGAGTAATATTTCTGATGATAAAGACAACCCAAATACTGGATATACTTTTGATACCAGTATCGGTAAACAATCTGGTAATTGGAGAGGTGAAATTGGTTATAACCTCGAAAACAAAGACTTCAATCCAAATGATTTAGGTATCTTATTTAGCAATAATGAGCAACGAATTTATGGTAATATTGGTTATCAATTATTAAAACCAAAAG
>CBDTZS010000270.1:0-3416 GCA_965364955.1 uncultured Tenacibaculum sp.
CAGGTTTGATTTGATGAATTAATCCAGCAACTTGACCAATTTCAAGTTCACCATCTTCTAAATCGCCTTCAAACATTCCTTTTTTAGCTCTTGCTCGTCCAAGTAATTCTTTAATTTGATCTACTGTTGGATTTTCTTTATACAGTTCTTGAACTTCTTTATAAAATTTATTTTTTACTAACCGAACCGGCGCCAACTCTTTTAAAGTTAATTCTGTATCACCATCTTTAACATTAACGATAGTTTGTTTAAAATTATCGTGAGCCGAAGACTCTAAAGTTGCCGCAAAACGACTACCTATTTGTACTCCGTCTGCACCCAAAACCATCGCTGCTAACATACCGCGACCCGATCCTATTCCTCCAGCAGAAATAACAGGTATTTTTACTTGTTCTTTTACCATTGGTATTAACGTAAACGTAGTAGTTTCTTCACGTCCGTTATGACCTCCTGCTTCAAAACCTTCGCAAACTACAGCGTCGACACCAGCAGCTTCCGCTTTTAAAGAAAATTTCACTGAACTTACTACATGCACCACAGTAATTCCTTTTTCTTTTAAAAAACTTGTCCAAGTTTTAGGATTACCTGCAGATGTAAATACAATTTTAACACCTTCTTCTATGATAATATCCATGATTTTCTCAATATCTGGATACAACATTGGTACATTAACACCGAAAGGTTTATTTGTTGCTTTTTTGCATTTTTGAATATGTTCACGTAAAACATCAGGATACATAGACCCTGCACCTATTAAACCTAATCCTCCTGCGTTAGAAACAGCTGAAGCTAGTTTCCATCCTGAAACCCAAATCATTCCTCCTTGAATAATTGGATATTTTATGTTAAATAATTGTGTTATCTTATTTTTCAAAACTAATTCTTGTCTGGTCGAGCGGAGTCGAGACCTTATTTAAAATATTTAAATTAAAATTGACCTCTCGACTCCACTCGAGGTGACCAACTTCGTTTTTTAAGAAATTACTCCCGACCCCAAAAGCTCTTCATTTATATACCAAGCGACAAACTGACCTTCTTGAATAGCCGATTGTGGGTTTGTAAACTCAACATACAATCCATTATCAACTTTATGTATGGTCGCTTTTTCTAATTTCTGACGGTAACGAATTCTTGCTTCAACCTCCATCGTTTCTCCAGATTTTAATACTAAATCTTCACGAACCCAATGCAACTCTTCATTTGAAACAAATAATACATTTCTATATAGACCTTGGTGATTTTTACCCTCTCCTGTATAAATTACATTTTCAACAACATCGGTTTCAATAACATATAGTGCTTCTTTTGTTCCACCTACATTTAAACCTTTCCGCTGCCCTTTTGTAAAATAATGGGCTCCTTGATGCTTACCAACTACTTTTCCACCTTCCTTTTTATAAGAGAATTTTGTTGAAAAATAATTTAGCTCAGCTTCCTTGTTTTCAAACTTTGGAATTGAACGATTGTACTGTTCGAAACTTGTTGGTATTTGAATAATTACTCCTTCTTTTTGTTCTAATTTTTGTTGTAAAAAATCAGGTAAACGAACTTTACCTATAAAACATAATCCTTGAGAATCTTTTTTATCCGCAGTAATTAAATCTGCATTTTTAGCAATTTCTCTTACCTCTGGTTTAGTTAATTCACCAATCGGGAACATTGCTTTAGAAAGCTGTTCTTGTGATAATTGACATAAAAAATACGATTGATCTTTATTCGTATCTTTTCCTGCTAAAAGTTTATAAACTGATTTACCATCAATTACTTCTTCATCTTTTCTACAATAATGACCAGTTGCAACATAATCGGCTCCTAAGCTTAATGCAATATCCATGAAGACGTCAAACTTAATTTCTCTGTTACATAAAATATCAGGATTTGGCGTACGACCTTTTTCATATTCATTAAACATGTAGTCAACAATACGCTCTTTATATTGATCGCTTAAATCTACTGTTTGAAAAGGAATACCTAATTTATCAGCAACAATCATTGCATCGTTACTATCTTCTAACCAAGGGCATTCATCTGATATGGTTACAGAATCATCGTGCCAGTTTTTCATAAACAAACCGATTACTTCATAACCTTGCTCTTTTAATAAATAAGCCGTTACACTACTATCTACACCTCCTGAAAGTCCTACTACTACTCTTTTCATTCTTTACTTTTGAAGCTGCAAATTTACGAATAAGTTTCTATTTTTATAATGGATAAAACAAATAGAGTTATCAATTAAATTGATAACTACTAATCCTTATTTATTCTTTAACTCAGATAGTTTATTTCTTTTCTTTTTATTTGTTACTTCTCCATCTATATAAAACTCCCACTTCCCTACTCTTTTTCCGTTTTTATACATTCCTTTTTCTTTTATTCCGCCTTTTAAATCGTAGTATTTAGCTTCTCCCTCTAATTTTCCTTTCACATAAAATACTTCTTCAATTAAAACGCCAGAATCTGTGAACATTTTAGATATCCCATGCAACTTTCCTGCTATATAAACCAGCTCCTGCGTTACCCTTCCGTTTGGATAATAATTTTTAAGAATTCCATCTAACTTTCCTTCTTTATATTCCTCTTCTGAAAAAAGTTTCCCGTTTGTAAAGTAATAGATCCATTTACCTACGCGGTTTTTCCCTATCATTTCACCTTTGCTTTTCAAGCTTCCTAATTCATTATAAAACTTAACTGAAGCTGTGTTTTCAATAAATGTTTTTACAATTGTTGGTTGTGAAGATGATGTTACAGTATAAAACTTAAAAACACCTACTTCTTTTCCATTCTTAAACTCACCAGAATAGCGAATTTTCCCATTATCATAGAATTTCTTCCATACGCCAGTTCTTTTACCATTAGTATCAAATTTATTTAATTTTTGAGCTTCTATTGAGGCTATAAAAAAAACTGATAATAAAAGTATTGTTGAAAATATCCTTTTTATATTTAGCATTGATAATTCTTTTTTTACTTTGTTCAATAACTTACTTATTTCAAAAATACACAAACCGTACCAATATGAGTATTGATTTTTTAATTTCTGTTTTAAATGATATGAAAAACCCTGCTAGGGTAAACAGAAATAATGCTTCAAATATTGTATTAGAGCATCCAAAGTTAATAAAACACCTAGTTTATTTAACTTTTGATGTCAATAACAAACTATCAATTAAGGCTGCATGGGTATTAGAGTGGATTTGTACTCATCACGGAATAGCACATCTTCATCCTTATATAAATGTTTTTGTTGAAAGCATTTCAAAAGTACATTTTGATAGTGCCATTAGACCTTGCGCTAAAATCTGTGAGCATTTAGCGACTGCTTATATTTCAAAAAAAGAAAATGAAACAAAAGTAATACTAACACTACAGCATATCGATATAATTATTGAAACTGGCTTTGATTGGTTAATTAC
>CBDTZS010000271.1:0-3341 GCA_965364955.1 uncultured Tenacibaculum sp.
GCACACGCAAAGAGAGCTGCAAAAAATGCAATTAATTTATACAATGAAGTAAGATTACATCTATCTTTAGATTATAAAACACCAAATATGGTATATAAATTATCAGCGTAAAATCAATTTTAACCTGTAGCCATATTTCAGGACAAGACATAAAAAACAAAATGAACGAACTTAAACAATATATAAGCAGAATACTACATTTTACAGAAAGTGAAATAGAAGCATTCGTATCTTTGTTTTCCGAAAAAGAAATTAAAAAAAATGAATACTTTGCAACAGCAGGAGAATACTCCAACAAATTAGGTTTTTTAACTTATGGAGTAATGCGTGCTTTTTTTTGCAATAGTAAGGGTAATGAATACACTAAAACTTTTTTTACTAACTTTAACTTTGTCGCTGCTTATTCATCAATGGTTACTAGTCAAAAAAATTTAATCAACATCCAATCCATTACCAAATGCACTGTCTTAGTTGCAGACTTTAAAGAAGTTCTTAATCTTTATAATGATTTCCCAAAAATAGAGCGTTTAGGAAGATTATTTGCAGAACAAAAATTTACGATTAAAGAAAAACGAGAAATAGAATTGGTTACACTAAATGCTACTGAACGTTACCAAATATTTCGGGAAGAACATAAAGGATTAGAAAATTTAATTCCTCAATATTATATTGCATCTTACCTAGGTATAACCCCAACTCAACTAAGCAGAATAAGAAATAAAACTGCTTCAATCTAATTTTATCAACATATGTAAATGCTTTGCGCTTTTCATCTTCTCAATTTTACAACGTAAATAAAACGTAAAAGATGAAACAATTTATGAAAGCAACATGTATTCTTATTGTAATGGTATTATGTTCAATAAACAGCATTGCTCAAACAGGAATTATCAAAGGAAATGTAATTGACAAACAGTCGGAAATCACCCTTACTGGAGCTACAATAGAATTATTAAACATAGATAAAAAAACAGGAATAACTACAGATATTAATGGTCGTTTTAGATTAGAAAATATTCCTATAGGAAGACATACCATACGTATTAGTTTTATTGGCTTTGATACTATAACAATACCCAATATTATGGTTACTACAGGAAAAGATGCAATTATTGCTATAAAACTTGTAGAATCGTATGGTAATCTAAATGAAATAGTTATAGCTTCTACTACTAGCAAAAATCGTCCTAAAAATAAAATGGCAGCCATTTCTGCACGTCAATTTAGTTTGGAGGAAGTAAGTAGGTATTCTGGAGGTCGTGGAGATGTAGCCCGTTTGGCTTCAAATTTCGCAGGAGTTTCAGCACCTAACGATAGTAGAAATGACATTGTCATACGTGGTAATTCGCCAACAGGACTACTTTGGAAATTAGAAGGTATTCCTATTCCAAGTCCCAATCATTTTTCTACAACGGGAACCACTGGTAGCCCAGTTTCTGCACTTAACCCAAATATGTTAGAAAATTCAGACTTTATAACTTCTGCTTTTCCTGCTGAATATGGAAACGCTTTAGGAGGTGTGTTTGATCTTGGTTTTAGAAAAGGAAATACAGATGATTATGAATATACTTTACAAATGGGAGCATTCACAGGGCTAGAAGCTATGGCTGAAGGACCATTAGGAAAAAAAGGAGGTTCTTTTTTAGTTGCAGGAAGGTATTCATTAATAGGACTGATTGGTCAAGGCACAGGTACTTCAGCATTACCAAACTATAAGGATATTTCTTTTAATGTAGGTTTTGGTGAAAGTAAATTAGGGAAATTTTCATTATTTGGAATTTTAGGGTCGTCTAGCATAGATTTTATAGGTGAAGACACTAAAGAAGATGATTTATTTACTTTTAAAGATGAAGATTCGTTTGTTACCTCTGAGTTTGGTGTAGTAGGACTAAAACATCGTGCAATTATTGGTGAAAATTCTTATTTAAAAACCATTATCTCAAGATCTTTTTCTGCCAATGAATATGACAGAGATAGATACTATAATTTGGACACACCCCAAGAACGAAAAATACCGTTTATAAAAGCCGATAATAGTGAAACACGAATGATTTTCTCTACCCTATTTAACACAAAAATAAGTAGTAAAACAACATTAAGAACGGGTCTTCTATTTGAAAACTTCAATCTAGAGTCATTACTTAAAAGTAGAGAAGAACAGTTTGATACTGATAATGATGGTGATCCAGATTTAAAAACTTTTAGAAATAGTAACGAAAGTTTAAGTATTGTGCAACCTTATGTACAAGGGCAATTTAGACTTACTGGTAAATTAACTCTAAATGCAGGACTACACGGGCAATACAGTTCATTAAATGAACAATTTGTTTTAGAACCAAGAGCATCTGTAAACTGGAAAATAGCACCAAAACATTCATTAAGTTTTGGGTATGGTTTACACAACCAACCCGTAGCTCTTCCTTTATTATTTTTGAATGAAAATATTAATGGAGAGATGGTACAAACTAATAAAAATTTAGATTTTGTACAAAGCAACCATTTTGTATTGGGATATGATGTAAGATTAGCTAAAAACTGGAGAGCAAAAGCTGAAATATATTACCAAGATATTACAAATGCAGCGGTAGATTCATCTCCTTCAAGCTATTCTTCATTAACAGAAGGGTCTAATTTTCGATTTAGTACCGATCACCTTTCAATGGTTAATGAAGGAACAGGTTTTAATAGCGGTATTGAATTAACCTTAGAGAAATTTTTCACCAAAGGATATTATGGATTATTAACAACCTCAATATTTGATAGTAAATATAAAGGAAGCGATGGCATAGAACGCAATAGTCCTTTTAATAACAAATATGTCTTAAATATATTAGCAGGACGAGAATTTAAAATTGGTAAATCAAAAAAGGATGTATTCTTTATAGATACTAAATTTACAGCAGCTGGAGGAAGACATTATACGCCTGTAGATTTAGTAACATCACAACAAGCAGGTTTTCAAATATTACAAGAAGATTTAGCATTTAGTGAGCAATCTGACCGTTATATTAAATGGGATCTTAAGTTTGGAGTTAGATTTAATAGTAAAGTAAAAAAGCGCTCTCATCAATTTTATGTTGACTTACAAAATGTAACCGATAACAAAAATATATTTGAAAGACGATACAACAGGCTTACTAATGATATAAATAAAGTATATCAAATTGGTTTTTTCCCTGATGTTGGTTATCGTTTTCAGTTTTAGAAATTAGTTATTTAAGATTTGTAGAGAATTACGCCACATAACAAAGTACTGTGGTAAAAAACATGTTATAGTTCTCCTCTCTTTCTTCTTATAGATACTATATTACAAACTAAAGAAACACGTTCGCAAAGATTAC
>CBDTZS010000272.1:0-3273 GCA_965364955.1 uncultured Tenacibaculum sp.
AATATAACTATAAAGACTAATTTGCTATGAAAAGTTATAAAAAGATTCAAAATATAAGTTTATTATTTGCCTTATTCTGTTTACAAAGTGTACTAGGGCAATTTGGGCAAGACCCAGGGTCAGGAACATCATTGCCTGGTAGTGATGGAGAATTAGCGATAATTGGCCCAACAACTGTAAATATAAATGAAACACATACTTATTACGCGTCAGCACTTGGGGTTACTGTTTTTTCGGGAACTTGGTCAAGTAAAGGAGCTACTATAGTAAGTTTAAGTGCGACAAGTGCAGAAATTACATGGGCTAGTTCAGGAAGTAGAAATTTAAATTATACAGCAACGGATTCTACAAGCGGAATTTTAGAAGCTTCTAGTGTTGTTAATGTTAATGGGGTCTCAACCCCTGCGTCTCCTACGGACTCTAATATAGAGATAGTATCATCACCAGCACAAACTTGCAATAGTGCAAGCATAGGAAGAGTTGGAGCACCTACTACAGGAGTTCTTTGGTATTGGCAAGGAACTAATAGTAATGGGACAAATTCAAGTGATTCTAATTCATCAGATTACCTTTATCCTATAACTACTACAGGTAGGTATTATCTACGAGCAAAAAACACTAGTGGTTGGAGTGTTGGTTCTGCTTATATAGATGTAACTCTTGGGGTAATTGGAGGAACAACATGGTACTCAGATATAGAAGATCTAGATGGTTTAGGAGATCCTAGTAAAATAAAAATTCAATGTACTCAACCATTAAATTATGTAGCAAATAGTGACGACGAGTGTCCAGATGTTCATGGACAAGGTTCCCCTACAGGTTGTATAGTAACAACAAGTGGTTTAAGTAATGAGAATTATGTATATACTATAGCTCCACAAATAGCTACTACAAACACCTCTAGTTTAACACAACCAAAAGATGTTGCGAAATCAATAACATACTTCGATGGTTTAGGAAGAGCGAAACAAAGTATTGCAATACAATCAGGAGGAGTATTAACAAGTAATGAAACGCCAAAAGACATTGTAACTCATATAGAATACGATGTCTTTGGGAGACAAGTAAAAGAGTATTTGCCATATGCTACGACTACAAATAATGGAAAAATTATTACAGGAGATATAGCTACAGCTACAAAAAGTTATTATCAATCAAAACACTCAGATGATTTTGTAGGAGTGAGTTTACCAGATATTAATGCGTATTCAGAAAAAGAGTTTGATAATTCACCACTTAACAGAATACTAAAACAAGCAGCTCCAGGAGAAGCCTGGAAATTAGGAAACGGTCATGAAATAGCCTTTGATTATCAATTAAATACAATAAGCGAAGTAAGAGAATATTATGTAACAACATCTTTTAGTAATAAGACTTATACAGCTACATTACAATTAAATATTTCTAAAAATAGTGGTTATTATAGTGAAAATGAGTTATATAAAACGATTACAAAGGATGAGAATCACGATGGAAGTGTAAGTAAATTACATACCACTGAAGAGTTTAAAAACAAACAAGGACAAGTTGTTTTAAAACGAACTTATGCCTTAGTCTCGACTTTAGAAACTGCTCATGATACGTATTATGTGTATGATGATTTCGGTAATTTAACCTATGTGTTACCTCCGTTATCAGAATCAGGATCTGCTAAACCAGATACTACGAAGTTATCTGAATTATGTTACCAGTATAAATACGATTATAGAAACCGTTTGGTAGAAAAGAAAATACCAGGGAAAGGATGGGAATATATTGTTTATGATGGTTTAGATAGACCTGTTTTAACACAAGATGCTAATTTAAGAAGTGTAAATAACAACACTACAGCCGATGATAAAAAATGGTTATTTACAAAGTATGATGCTTTAGGAAGGGTTGTATATACAGGATTATATACTCACACTTCTGTTCTTAGTAGAAATTTAATGCAAGCTCATTTTGATGCTCAAAACAATACTGCTGCTGAATATTATGAAGACAAACTTACTACAGCAGGAACTTTAGGAGTTTATTATACAAATAACGATTTTCCAATATTAAACTTAGAAGTATTCACGGTAAATTATTATGATAATTATACTTTTGATAGAGCAGGTACAGGAATTTCCGTAAGTAACATATATAACGTAAATTCAACAACGAGCTTAAAAGGGTTATCAACAGGAAGCAAGGTAAAGGTTTTAGGAGAGTCTCCAGTAAAGTGGATTACTACAGTATCTTATTACGATGAAAAAGCAAGACCTATTTACATATATTCTAAAAATGATTTTTTATTAAGTACCGATATTATAAAAAGTAAGTTAGATTTTGTTGGTAAAGTAGAAGAAACGACTTCTATTCATACAAAAACAGATGATAACTTGCCAACAAGTATTACCCTTACTGATAAGTTTGAATACGATCATGTTGGTCGTTTAACCAAACAAACACAGCAGGGAACAAATATTGCAGGCATAGAAGTTATTACTGAAAACACGTACGACGAGTTAGGGCAACTTAAAAGAAAAGATGTTGGAGGAACAACAATTCAACCTAGATTACAAAATATTGATTATACCTACAATGTAAGAGGTTGGTTAAAAGAAATAAATAAAACTTCTAATATTGGAGGAGATTTATTTGCTTTTAAGCTTAACTATAACACTGTTGAACATGGGGCTGATGGCTTATTTAATGGAAACATAGCAGAAACTGAATGGAAAACTAAAAACGATAATCAATTACGTTGGTATAAATATTCTTATGATGCGCTCAACAGATTAGAGAAAGCGACTGATGATATAGATAGATATAGCTTATCTAATGTTGATTATGATAAAAATGGAAATATCACTAAATTACAACGTAGAGGACATATTGTAGAAAATCCAGATAAAAACACTAGTAGTGATTTTAATGTGATGGATGATTTAACATATACTTATACTAATGGTAATAAATTAATGAGAGTTTCTGATGCCATTGTTAGTGCATCAGTTAT
This sequence comes from uncultured Tenacibaculum sp., assembly GCA_965364955.1. Taxonomy (GTDB): domain Bacteria; phylum Bacteroidota; class Bacteroidia; order Flavobacteriales; family Flavobacteriaceae; genus Polaribacter. The sequence goes on from CBDTZS010000272.1 coordinate 2,984, forward strand.
TAAAGGAGAATTTAAAGATGATCATAATTCTGATACTCCCGATTTATCGAATGATTATACCTACGATGTAAATGGTAATATGAAAACTGATGCGAATAAAGGGATTACGAATATTGTTTATAATCACTTAAATTTACCAACCCAAGTTACTATTGGTGGTAAACACATTGATTATACGTACGATGCTACAGGAGCTAAGCTTAAAAAAGTAGTTGACAATGGTGTTGCAACAGAATACGCAGGTAATTATATATATAAGGATAATGTCTTACAATTCTTTAACCACCCAG
>CBDTZS010000273.1:0-3233 GCA_965364955.1 uncultured Tenacibaculum sp.
TGACGTAAACATTCACGAATATCGATAGAAAATAAGTCTGTAGAGATATCTAAATGAATTCCTTGTTGAACAGAGGTAATTGCTTCCAAAGCATTGCTTAAAGCCTCAAAATGACGAGAATTAGTAACAATGGTTTCATTATTACTTAAAGCACCGGTGTTCACTAAAGAAGTTAATTCAGATTTTAATTCGTCAACCCCCGTTTTTTGTTTTGCAGAAAGTAAAATTAAATGTTCAATTTCCGACTGTAATATAGAAGAATCGTGACAAGACAACGTATCAATTTTATTAGCAATTACTAACAAGCGTTTGTTAGGAAAACGTTCTTTAATCGTTTCAATTTCTTGTAAAAAATCATCGCTAGAATGAGCAAATTTATTAGAGTCAATTAAAAAGATTATTAACTGTGCATTTTCTGCTTTCTCATAGGCTTTTTTAATTCCGATAGATTCAATAATATCTTCTGTTTCACGAATACCAGCAGTATCAATAAATCGAAAAGCAACACCATCAATAATTAATTCATCTTCAATAGCATCACGAGTAGTACCAGCAATATCAGAAACAATAGCTTTTTCTTCGTTTAATAGGGTATTTAATAAAGTTGATTTACCAACATTTGGTTCCCCTATAATGGCAACAGGAATACCATTTTTCATGGCATTTCCAAAGGCAAAAGATTCTATTAATCGTTTTAAAACAAAAGTAATTTTTGCTACTAATTCTTTAAATTTGGTTCTATCTGCAAACTCAACATCTTCACCAGAAAAATCTAATTCCAATTCAATTAAAGCAGCAAAATCTAATAATTGTACCCGTAATTCTTTTAATTCATTGGTAATTCCTCCTCGCATTTGCTGAATTGCCATTTGATGACTTGCAGCTGAATTTGATGCAATAACATCAGCTACAGCTTCCGCTTGAGACAAGTCCATTTTCCCGTTTAGAAAAGCACGCATGGTGAACTCCCCATTGTCTGCCATTCTACATCCATTTTGTAAAAACAATTGTATGAGTTCTTGTTGGATAAAACTAGAACCATGACATGATATTTCAACTACATTTTCACCTGTATAAGAACGTGGATTCTTGAAAATTGAAACTAAAACTTCATCTATTATAATACTATTATTTATAATATGTCCTAAATGTAGAGTATGTGTTTTTTGAGTAAGCAAAGATTTTTTACTCTTTACCGATTGAAAAAATGTGTTAACAATTTCAATAGATTTTTCACCAGAAAGTCTAATTACAGCGATAGCTCCAACACCAGCTGGAGTTGCCATAGCAATAATAGTATCATTTTGTATCATGAAACAAAATTACCTATTAACCAGCAAAATATATCATTTATTATAGAGTAATTTTCCCCCTATAAAAGGTAAGGGGGAAATCCCCCTATTTTAGTTTAGCGCTTTTTATAACTAAAAATATACGTTATATTTGGTATAGCGGTTTTAATAAAACTTAAAAACGTTAACCTCTCTAAATTTATACTATTCCCAAATAGTATTGTTTTTGTCCTCCATAAAAGTTTAATTAATTCAGTGTGCATATAAGTGTAGTTGAAAAGCTGTGCTTGAAAATATTTTACCCCAATTATTTTATCCCCTCTTTTAATTTACCCCTAACCCCGTAAAATTGTTTTAGAAGAACTCTAAAACTTTAATAATATTTAAATAGTTAGGTATGGGAATAAAAATTACTTATTTAAGAAATTTAATATTTATCGTAACACTTTTTTGTGGAGGAGTACTGTTTTCACAGACAGTTTCTATGCAGGTTCCTTGTGAAATTACTGGTTGTGGAGCTAGTGATGTAGAGATTGGAAGTGTGTTTATCGGTGATAGTAATGGAGACCCAATATCAACATGTACAGTTGGTCAACAACTTGCAAATATTTATTTGTATGTTGATATTACTAAAGCAGCAAGTAAAAAAGATTTATACATGCAGTTTTATCTAATAAATGGTACTGACTACATAGATAAAGATGGTAATGTTTATGCATATACAAACACTAATACACCAAAAATTAGTGTTGGAATCTCAGGTAATATAAGTGTTGGGAAGTATGAAATGTTCGAATTGATGAACTACACTTGTGGAGATGCATTAACATTAACTGGTGTTTACCTTTCTTGGCAAACTCCCGGAGGTACAGGAGGTCCTGGATGTGCTGTTCAAAAGTCTAAATGTGCTGGAGCAAATTTACCTCCGATTAATGTACAAACACCTATTGCACCTAATTTTACAGCGACACCTAATTGTGGTACTAATGGTTTTCAGAGAATAAATTTTACGAATACCTCTACAGGAGGAGATGGTAATTTAACATATAGTTGGAGTTTTGGAGCAAATTCTTCGCCAACCATAGCTACTTCCGAAGGACCTCACACAGTTACATATACAAGTGGAGGTACAAAAATAGTAACACTTACTGTCGTAGATGAAGATGGAGATTCTAACAGTATTACAAAAAATATTATAATTGATAGTACTCCTTCTGCTTCAATTATAGGAACTGATGTTAAATGTAAAGACGGGAATGATGGAATAGCTAACTTAACTATTACAGGAGGTAAAGCGCCTTTTTCATATTTATGGAATACAGGAGCTTCTACGGAAGATTTAAATGGAATAACATCGGGAGATTACAATGTTACTATTACCGATGCCAATGGTTGTCAAGCAACAGCAACTGTAACAATTAACCAGCCAGATATTTTAGTTTTAGCGTTTTTAGGTAGTGATTTAAGTTGTGGAGGAAGTGATGGAGCTATTGATTTAACAGTTACTGGAGGAACTCCAAATTATAGTTATTTATGGAATAATGGAGCTACGACTGAAGATATTAGTAGTTTAAGTGCAGGTACCTATATAGTAACCGTTACCGATGTAAATGGATGTGAAAAGACAGATTCAATTACGCTTATTTCAACCGATACTCAAGACCCAACAATTACTGTTCCTGAAATACTAACGATTGAAAGTTGTGATGAAAATGATATAACTTCTGCAAATGCTCGATATGAATTTAGTTTAGCTGAAGTTTCAGTTGATATAAATACTTTTAATATAGTAGGTTATTCTGCTACTGACGATGGAAGTATTGTTACTATCACCTATAAAGATGAAATAACATCAGATGATGGATGTATAACTAACGTTTTAAGAACTTTTGTAGTTACCGATAGTTGTGGTAAAACAGGAACAGATAGTATTGTAATCAC
>CBDTZS010000274.1:0-3227 GCA_965364955.1 uncultured Tenacibaculum sp.
AAGATGTAATTTTGAATTATTATGTACCTTTATTCAGCTTATCCCTCTCATTGGCATGTATATACTGAATAAAGGTCAGTATATAAATAAGTTGGACTTAATGCTAAAATGAAATAAAGATGCTTTTCTCTAAAGATTATTGTATTTTTGTTTTTAATAAAAACTATAAAAAAAAAGTACTGACAAAAGATGGATTTCATAAAAATTAAAGGATATAAATCTATAAAAGATATTCATCTTGAATTGAATTCTATTAATATTCTTATTGGTTCAAATGGATCAGGGAAGAGTAATTTTTTATCTTTCTTTGAGTTTTTGAATAAAATATATGATAGAAGCCTAACTGAATATGTTTCTCTAAAAGGTGGTGTAGATAAAATACTATTTAACGGTTCAGAAATCACACAAGAATTAAGTTTTGAAACTAGTTTTGAAAACAAAAAAAACGGTTACGCAGCTACTATAAAACTAGGAGATGAGGGATTTGTATTTTATAATGAACATTTAGTTTTTAATAAAAATTTTGGTAGAGATATTTCTAATTATGGAAAAGAAGCTAGAGTTAAAACTACTGATAATTATAGAGCAAGATATGTTATTCAACACCTAAATAGTTTTAGAAAATATCATTTTCATGATACGGGAAAAAACTCTCCTTTTACTAAAATGAGTCATATCGATAATGACAATTATTACCTTTATGAAGAGGGGAGTAATTTAGCATCGTTTCTATATGGTATCCATGAAGAGAATAAAATTGTTTATAATAGAATAATCAAAATAATTCAGAGTATTGCACCCTTCTTTTTAGATTTTTATTTCAGTCCTAACAGTGAAGGCTATATTAGACTGCAGTGGAAGAACAAACATAGTTCAACTTTATATGGTGTTTCGGATTTGTCGGATGGAACGATTAGATTTATTGCACTTGCTGTACTTTTTCTTCAACCCAACTTACCTTCTTGTATAATAATTGATGAACCTGAATTAGGCCTTCACCCCTATGCAATTGCAAAACTAGCTGGAATGATAAAAAGTGTTTGTTCTAGAGGTTCTCAAGTAATAATTGCAACTCAGTCAGCTGATTTAGTAAACCATTTTAATGCAGAAGATATTATTACTACTGACCAAATTAATGGTAAAAGTCAATTTAAAAGATTAGATGGCGAAAATTTAGAATCATGGCTAGATGACTATAGTATTGGTGACTTATGGCAAAGGAATATTATAAATGGAGGTCAACCAAATAATTGATAATATGAAAAGATTAATAATTATTTGTGAAGGACAAACTGAGGTAGAGTTTTGTAAAGATGTATTATTAAATCATTTTTTAAAATTTGATATTATAATTCAAACACCATTAATTAAAAAATCTGGAGGTGGAATTGTTCCTTGGAATACTTTAAAAACTCAAATCCAAAATCATTTATCAGAGGGAAACAATTTTGTAACTACATTTATTGATTACTATGGTATTCCTGATAAATATAATTATCCGGGTTGGAATCATTCAACAAAAATTCCTGATAAAAATTCTAGAATGAGTTTTCTAGAACAGGAAATGAAAAAAGATATCAAACATAAATTAAATAATCATTTCATTCCTTATATCCAATTACATGAGTTTGAAGGATTACTTTTTAATAACATCAATGTTTTTGATGAAAACTTCAATGATTCTGAACTAAATACTAGAGATGAATTAGTTAAAATTATTGAGACTCATTCTAATCCAGAATTAATTAATAATGGTCCCACAACAGCTCCATCAAAAAGATTACAACGAATAGTTTTAGGATATCACAAAATTGTTCACGGATCAATATTAGCAGAGGAAATAGGGTTACAGAAAATTAGAGATAAAAGCCCAAGGTTTAACAACTGGATAGATAACTTAGAGCAAATATAAAAGCACTAAAGCCCAACAACGTGTATAATTAATTGCTAGTTCTACTCTACTTACGAAAATCCTTGCGGATTTTCTAGTAGGTTTTGTATTTACTAAATTAGTCGCTTAAACACGCAAAAACTCATACACGTGACAATAAGCGTCTATTGTCTTTTTTGACACATCGATTCCTACAACTTCTTCATAATTTTTCATATTTTTACAATTAGAGTGAATAAATATGTTGCTTTAACTACTTCCTTTATCGGGAGATTTGACTCCTGGTATTCCAAATGGTTCTTGGCAACTTTATAGAAACAGAGGACTCGTACGTGTACTGGAGCGCTATTCTAAAACACGTTATAGTTCTCCTCTATTTCTTCTTAAAGATATTATATTACAAACTAAAGAAACACGTTAGCCCTCATTAAGAAAAAACCTAAATATTGGACGAAAAACTACCTAACAAACACAGAAATCACGAAATAGAAAAATTATCTGAAAGAGATTTTATTTATAGATTTCCTGTAGAGTGGATTCATAATTCATTCAAAGATGATTATGGCACTGATTATAATTGTGAAATAGTAAAGAATCAAAATGTTACTGGAATATCATTTTCAGTTCAATTAAAAGGTAAAGAAACAGAGAAAAATAAAACAAATATCACTGTCTCCAATATTAAACGCTCAACAATAAATCGTTGGTTAAAAAAACTTGAACCAACACTATTAATAGTTTATATAGTGGATGAGAATGAGTCTTATTGGAAATGGTTTGAAAATAATACTGTTGATTTAACAAAAAATAATAAGACATTTTCTATTAATATCTCAAGAGAAAATAAATTAAGTAATATAAATTGGGATTTAGTATCTAATTATGTTACTGAGATTTTTAACAAAAGATACCTAATTTATGATTTCCCTACTGATAGAGAAACTCATAAAAAAGCTTGGGATTTATATTTTAATGCAAAATTTGAACAAGCTATAGTTCAGTTCAAAAAAATAATTAATTATAAAAAAAATGCTTTAATATGGAATGCAATAGCCAATTGTGAATATGAAGTTTTTAATTATCAAAAAGCTCTTATAGCAGTTAACAAAGCTTTGGAAATTGAAGCTGATAATGATATGATTAATTTAACTAAAGCATCTATAATAACAGAACAAGGAGCTTTAGAAAATAATAAAGATAAGATTGAAAATGCTATAATTATATACGAGAAATTAATTCAGAATAAATATTTCAATTCAACGGTATTTTAGAAGTACGCATCTGCACTTGTAAAAATTGAAAGTTATGAGAAATCGATTCCGCAGTTTAAAAAAGC
>CBDTZS010000275.1:0-3226 GCA_965364955.1 uncultured Tenacibaculum sp.
ACTTTGTGATGCTCATCTATATAAATAGGAAATGGATTCTCGCCACTAGTAAAAACACTTCTAATAGACGCTTTTGTGCCTTCTCTATGCACAAAATCGGCATGAATACCTGCAACTTGAATCGAAGGGTATTTCTGTTGAAACTCGTACGCTAAAGGAATCGCACGACCTGTGCACCCTAAACAATCATTATTATAAATAATAAGTAGCAACACTTTATTTTTATAAATGGTCATTAAATCGACTGCAATACCATCTAAATTTTTAACAAGTATCGACTGTATAAGGTTATTCATTCTAAGGTTGTTTCAATTATAAGATTATTACAAATTTAGGGGTTTTTTGTTTTTGTTTTTTCAATTTTTTTGAATCCGTAATAAATCAATCCACAGCATAGTAGTATACCAATTAAAGCAGGTATTAAAATTGATTTACCCGATTCACCAGCGTTGTGAATACTCCATATAATTTTTGCTGTAGACATTAGTATTATAACTCCAAGGCCCATTAACAAACTTCGTTTCCAAAAAGAAAGTCCTAATGCTATGAAAGAAATAGGAATGGTTAGTGTCATGGCAATTTTATTAATATTCCATTCTCCATAGAGATAGTCTTTTTCAAATTGTAGAAACTCTATTACTTCGGCACTTACTATTTCGGGTCTTGAGAACCAAAACATACTCGTAAAAAGGGCGAATATTGTTATAGAAATTCCTGACCAATTATGCCTATAGGCAAAGAAACAAAAAGGAATTAAAAAGATAGGTCTAATATACCAACTCAATTGATTATGGTGCCTGTCAAATATCCAATCGAAGAAAGTCTGGTTTGTCATAGCTATAACAATAAATACGATTGTTAACATTGCAAAGAATAGTGCAACAATATGATTTTTATTTATTTTTTTCATTTGTTTTAATTCTAAAATTAATTTCTTAATCGTTTAATTTAGTATCTGTAGTTTTATAATATTGACTACATCTTTTAAATTGAAATTTTTTGTTAACTTTTATTACTTTCTCAAGTAATATTATAAAAGCTAAATTAAACAACTATGAAGATCATCTATAGCAGCAATTTTAGTGGCACCATATCCTTTCACAACTTCGTCTCCAACTTTATCTATTAAAATAGCTGTAAATCGATTATCAACCTCTTCAAGTTTTAAGTATTTAAAGTTAAGTTCTGAAATCGTTGTTTTTAATGAATTCATTAATATAATTATTTTTTATAAATGACTTATTCTCGAAAGTTTTTTAATTCACTGAAATCATTTTTATTAAGAAATAGTTTTCTGCTTTTTGAATTTTTATTTGATAGCTTTATTGGCTTGCAATAAATGTCTTTGATTATGATAAATAACAAATTGTAAGGTGTCTCCTAATCTCATATTTATAAATTTTGAAATACTGACTGCTGTTTTCACTTTTGTAAGATTTACTTGAGATGCTTTTGTTAATAACGCTAACATTTTTATTTGTTGTTCTTTAAAAGTAATAAGCACCTTCTTATCTATTGTACTGCCAATAGGATTAAACTTATCGAGAGTTTTCATTTTACTAAGCTTTTTTGTAGGTGTAATTAACTTCACAAAATAGCCACCTAACACGCCACTTTTAAAATTATTGATGGTACTTATTGCTGCTTTACTAATTGCATTTTCAATTTCTGGTAAATAAAAAGTGCCATAAATATTCAAATGAGAAATACATTCTAATGCACTCCAGCTTTTAGAATTTTCTTTTTTATTTAAGGTTTCTAAAGACATTTTCAGCAACTCTTCTGTACTATTTAAGTTTTGTTTGGTTACATCGATTAATGCAGCAATTAATTTATTTTTATCCATAATAATTATTATTTGAGACAAAGATCACGACTTATTAAAAAAATAGGATTGATTGAAATCAAGATTTTTTTAATCGCGACAATGTTTCTGGAGACATTCGTAGGTACGATGCAATATGCTTGTTTGGTATTTCTTGAAACAATTGTGGACTTCTTCTCAGTACCCTTTGATAGCGCTGTAGGGGAGATGAAACAAGAATGTCTTGCTCTCGTTCTAATTGTTGAAAAATGATTTGTTCCAACGCCGAATTCCAATTCTCTTGCAAGGCACTAGAACTATTAATGAGTTTTTTTAAGGTTGGTTTTTCAATTACTTTTAGTGTTGTTTCTTTGATTGCCTGAATGTAATAATTGGATGCTTGTTCAGAAATAAAACTATCTAAAGAGGCAATTAAATTGTTTTTATAACCAAATCTAATGGTATGCTCTTCAAGTTCATTAATAACAAAGATTCTTAAACTACCACTTACTATAAAATATAGATTGGTATCAATACTACCAGCTACTTTTAAGTATTCATTACGTTTTAGAGTTACTTTTTTTTGCCACAAATTGTGAGCATCAATTTCATCTAACAAAATAAAAGATTCTTTCATAAAGGCGTTTATTATTTGTTTTAAAAAGAGCTAACGTTTACTTGTTATATTTTGGGTTTAACGGCTCTTGTCGCAATAAAAGAAGGAAGAAAATCATTCATTTTATTTTCTACGTCCCAAGTATCTTCAAACATTCCTGTTATTGTAAAACCAGCATCGAGTTGTCCTCCAATTTGATCTGTTAAACTATGCCCAAATACCAATGGTTCATTTTTGTTTTTTAATTCGTCTAACTTTTCTTTTGATAACGAATGTAAGTCTGAAAAGGGTTGCTTATAAATTAAGTTTAAATTTTTATCATCTAGTTGAAATATAATTGGATTTATTAAACCTGTCATTAAAACCCCACCTGGTTTTAATACTCGATAACACTCACGCCAAACAGGAGAAACACTGTCTACAAAGACTATTGAACAGGGATTAAACACTAAGTCAAATGAATTATCAGCAAAAACTGAAAGATCTTTCATATCACCTTGAACTGTTTTTATATCAAGGCTAAATTTATCACTTAGTATTTTATCTTGTTCTAATTGTTTATCAGAATTATCGAAAATTGTAACGTCTGCACCTAGAGTTGCTAAGATTGGTCCTTGTTGTCCACCACCAGAGGCAAGGCCTAATATTTTTAACCCTTTTAAAGGAGGAAACCAGTTTTTGGGTACGATTTTATTGGGTGTTAAAACTATTCCCCAATTTCCGTTTCTAGCGTTTTCTAATTCTTTATCTGCAACAGGGATTGTCCAACGGTCTTTTTTATCAACGTAGTTATTCCAAGCAGATTT
>CBDTZS010000276.1:0-3208 GCA_965364955.1 uncultured Tenacibaculum sp.
AAGATGTAATTTTGAATTATTAAGTACCTTTATTCAGCATATCCCTCTCATTGGGGTGTATATGCTGAATAAAGGTCAGTATATAAATAAGTTGCCCACAATATGAAAAACTACTCACGATACTATTTAGTTTGACTATTAGTCTTTGTTTTTCGCAAACAAAAGAACAACTTATTGATTCAATAATTAAAGTCAATAGAGTGGAATCTGATTGTGTTGGATATGGCTGTATGGTAAGTCCACAATATAAAAGATTCGAAAAATTAAAAAGTAAAATATCAGACAAGGAATTAATCAAATTATCAAAACACGAAAATCCGACAATTCGTACTTATGCTTCTATAGAATTGATTCAATCAGAAAAAGGAAATGTCCCTGAATTATTATTGACTGAACTACAGAAAAATGAAATGGTTGAAACTTTTGAAGGTTGTTTAATGGGAACTGACCCAGTTTCTTCAATGATTTATCACGAATATTGGAATAAAATTAGAATAGAAGCATCAAGAAAAACTAAAGGCAATAATTATGAGCAAGATTTGGCAATGCAAAAAAGGCTTGCTACTGACTTGACAATGGAGAAATTGGATAGTGTGATTATCTATTCAGACAAAGAAGTTTTTTGGTTGCTTTATAACAGAACCTTTGAAAACAGAAAACATAAGGATAGTTATTTACCAAGAATTGAGGAATTAGCATTTAGCAGAAATAACTCTTACGCTTTTGAGTATTTAAGAAAACACTATCAAACTGAATACTCAAAGAAAATGGAAAACTATTTGACAACTGACTTTCCAAAGGCTAAATTTCAAACCGAAAATGAAGTTTTCTATTTGCACTCATTTATTGAAATATTGTTGGAAAACAAAAATCAGAATTTTAAACAAATTGCGATTGACAAGTTGAGAAGCGAAGACATTTGGAAACAACATAAAGGTTGGTTTAATACGACCTTAAAAAAACACGGAATTGCACTCTGAAAATAAAATACTGTGGGCAACACCGTATATAATTTATTGCTAGTTCTAGCCTACTTACGAAAGTCCTCGCGGACTTTCTTGGTCGGTAATTATTTACTAAATTAGTTGCTTTAAACACGCAACAAACCATATACAAACACGTTATCTTTAATGCTTAAGCTTGTTTACGGAAATAAAAAAAGCCTGGAGTAGGCGTCGAAATTTTTTTGAAAATTTTAAGAAAGTAAAATCAGAAAAACTATGTTGATGAAATTTCTGCTTGTTTATGGTTGTGAAAACTGAATTTAATACACTGAAAAATTACAAAATATAAATTCGGCAAGATACCGAATTACTTACTCTAAATCGAAATAGTCAATATTTGTGATCACTAAAATTTAACCGATTAAATATCTAAACATGAAAACAAGAAAAATTATTTTTACACTTTTACTTTATGTAACTGTAATTCCAGTCTTCGCGCAAAACGCATCTGGCGCTATTACTGCCGCTTCACTTAATGAAGAAAGACCTCCAATTGTATTTGAAGTGGGAACCTTAGATGGTTCTGTAGGGAACTGGCAAGCTGTAAATAAAGATATTAAATCTTATTGTGGAGATGCAGACGGCTGCACGATAAAACTATTGCTTCGAAATGTGCAAAATGACCACGTTCGAACCATTTCTGCACAAATTTATATGGAGCAACCTAACAAAACAAAAAATAAAACTCCTGGAATAAGTGGGTGGACAAGACAATGTGGAGGAGGTTATATTTCCTTCATATTAAACGCTACTCACAGAAACGAAATTATTCCTATACCTGGCAAATGGATGTACATACGAAACTTTGGTGATAAGCATGTTTTAAATCATAGTATAGCAACTATGACAGGTTATAATGTTCAATTTCTTACACCTCCTAACATTTCTGCAACTGTAATTATTTACGATCATTAGAGTTTAACAAAACGTAGCAGTTTCAATACTAGAAATCTAACCATTTTAGAAAACATGAAAACCACAACAACAAAAACCCTTTAAGAATGATAAATTAACCTTATACCAAGAAATGGTGAATGGTAAGCAACACGGAATAACAAAATCATATGACGAAAATGGAAATATTGAATATGAGGCTGTTTATGAGAATGGAGTAGAAAAATCAAGAAAAGAATACAAAAACGAATAAAACACTACAGCTAACAATGTATAAAAAACATAGGGCAATTTGTGCTAAATCAAAGATCTGTGTTTATCTATAAAGTCCGCTAAATATAAAATTTGGCGTTTAAAAAAGAAAAGATAAAAGCAAAATATTTATATTTAGCTAAGTAATAAACCGAAACGAAAGTGCTATTTAACTGCCCTACGTTTCTTATACTAACCGTTAAATTAAAATATTACTTACCACATATCAACACCTAACAAGTGTTGATTTTTTTATGCCAAAATTTAAGCAAACGAATATTAATAAAACTGTAGGTTTTCAGGTCCTAAAAACTGAAAAGTTCATTGACATAATTGTGGTAAGTAAAACGAAATGTATGTTTAGGTATACTTTATTTTAAATAATATATTTACGCAAAAATTATAACGATATATAAATAAGTTAGCTGTAATAATCAAAACTATGACTGGAAATACTATTATGAAAAAACTTATTGCCTTATTTTTTAGTTTCTTTTTAACTAGCTGCTACTTCGGAATGAATGAATCCGGGGGGGAAATAATAAATAACTTTTACCGAGCTAGTTGGGATAATGATACTTGGATTTCTTATAGTAAAGATGGTTCTGGTATTTGGGATGTAGATAATATTATAATTAGTCATAATGTTTTTGCAGTTGGAGATATTGACGATTTTATTATAGCAAAACAACATCCTTGTACAAACATACTTCCACACATACAAGACTATGACAACCGAAGACCGGACAGAGCTGTTACAAATTATTATATCATCGACACAAGAAATGAAAGTTACGTTGTGCATAGTTATAACAATGAAAAAGATTTCAATGATGCAAGAACGGTATTTAAAATCCCTAAAAATTTACCTTATAAGTTTTACGATAAGGAAATTGATTAATGCCAGCCGCTAACGTTGGCTATAATTAATTCGGGTTTTGGTGTTTAATCAAAAGTTTATTTCTTTTAATTATCGTACTAACGATAGCAAAAATTACTCAATAAAATATTACTTACCACATATCAACACCTAACAAGTGTTGATTTTTTTATGTCAA
>CBDTZS010000277.1:0-3197 GCA_965364955.1 uncultured Tenacibaculum sp.
TCTTATTAACAAAAAAAGTAAAATAAAACCTAAAACATCTCCAAACGAAAATGGAATCCATCCTAAAATAAAACGAAATATTTTGGAAATATATGGATAAATCCCAGTACTATAATATTGTTCTATCCATTGTGGTTTTTGGCGTAAAATTTGCACAAATAATACTTGAAAAGGTAAAGTTAAGGCTAGAATTAACTGCTTTTTGTTATACTGCATAACTTCAAAAGTAAGAAAGTTAGAAGGTTATCAACAAGTTAATAACAGTTTTGTTTACAAAAAAATGTATAAAGAAAGTTGAGGATAGCTCCTACAGGTATCATCTTAAAAATTTACATTTGCAGTTATGGAAAGAACTCAATCTCTCAGAGGAACGAAAATAGACAAGGCTCGGATTATTAGCCTTGAAAAAGGGAAATTACCACCACAAGCTTTAGAATTAGAAGAAGCTGTTTTAGGAGCTATGATGATTGATAAAAAAGGGATTGATGAGATAATTGATATACTTAGTCCAGATTCTTTTTATGATAAAAGGCACCAAGAAGTATATGCAGCTATTTATACGTTGTTTCAAAATTCTGAGCCGATTGATTTACTTTCAGTATCAAATCAATTAAAGAAAGATGGAAAGTTAGATTTAGCCGGAGGGGATTTTTTCTTAATTGGTCTAACTCAAAAAGTAGCATCTTCTGCACATATCGAATTCCATGCTAGAATTATATTAGAAAAGTATATTCAACGTAGATTAATTACTATTTCTTCTGAAATAATTGAAAGTTCTTATGATGAAACAGTAGATGTTTTTGATTTATTAGACGATGCCGAAGCTAAGTTATTTGAAGTAACACAAGGTAATCTTAAAAAAGGAGCGGAAAGAGCTGATTCATTGGTACAACAATCTATAACCAAAATACAAGAAATTTCAGGTAAGGAAGGAATGAGTGGTTTAGCTACCGGATTTACCAAATTAGATGCATTAACATCTGGTTGGCAACCTTCCGATTTAATTATTATAGCTGCACGTCCTGGTATGGGAAAAACAGCATTTGTAATTTCAATGGCTAAAAATATGGCGATTGATTTTGGGCATGGAGTTGCTGTTTTCTCGTTAGAGATGTCGTCAGTACAGTTAATTACACGTATGATTTCTTCTGAAACAGGATTAACATCTGAGAAATTACGTAAAGGAAATTTAGAACCACACGAATGGGAACAGTTAAATGTAAAAGTTAAAAAACTTTCTGATGCTCCTATATTTATTGATGATACTCCGGCGCTTTCAATTTTTGATTTACGTGCAAAAGCACGACGTTTGGTATCGCAACACGATGTGAAAATAATAGTGATTGATTACTTACAATTAATGACCGCTGGTGGATCTGGAGGAAATCGTGAACAAGAAATATCAACCATTTCACGTAACTTAAAAGCATTGGCAAAAGAATTAAGTATACCCGTAATTGCCTTATCTCAGTTGTCTCGTGCGGTGGAAACTCGTGGAGGGTCTAAGCGTCCGTTATTATCTGATTTACGTGAATCTGGTGCAATTGAGCAAGATGCCGATATTGTATCGTTTATTTTTAGACCAGAATACTACGGAATGACAGAATGGGATGATGATGATCATACGCCATGTGAAGGACAAGGAGAGTTTATTGTAGCAAAGCACCGTAACGGTGGAATGGATAATATCCGTTTAAAATTTACTGGTCATTTGGCTTTATTTTCAGATTTAGAGGAAGGAATTAGCAGCGAATTTCAATCGAGCATGAACTCAGGAGCAAGTTCGGGTTTTAACGACGAAGTTTCTTCTAGTAATTTTGCTTCACCAGAAGATGCTTTTGGTCCTAGTGATGATGATGTTCCTTTTTAAAACTTAAACAATTCATAAATTATAATAAATACACAATTGCTTCATCGTAATTGTGTATTTTAGTTTTTGGTATGAAGAAAACGTTATATATATTACTATTTTTATTTCTCTCAAATTCACTTTGGGCATCATTTATATATGTACCGATGAGTCATGAGAATCAGAAAAACCATTTAAAAGCGTATGGTATTGTGTATTATGCATTACAAAATGGTTTAAAAGCAAAATGGTTATTAAATTATGATGGAGGCGCTTTTTTAATTGAGAATAATGATTCGATAGAGAAAGAATGTAAAATACGTGGCGTTTCATATCAAGTAATTACAGATGCTAAATCAGCATTAATCTTAGAAGAAATTTCTTCACCATCTAAAAATCAAGAAGCAGTTACCTTAGAAAAAGCACCGAAAATAGCGGTGTATTCTCCAAAAGGTAAAATGCCTTGGGATGATGCTGTAACAATGGTGTTAGCCTATGCTGAAATACCGTTTGATGTAATATATGATGAAGATGTGCTAAACGATAAATTGTTATTGTATGAATGGCTGCATTTACATCATGAAGATTTTACAGGACAGTATGGGCGTTTTTATGGAGCCTTTAGATCTGCACCTTGGTATATTCAACAGAAAAAGGATGCTGAAGCATTGGCTACAAAATTAGGATACAGTAAAGTTTCGGAAGAAAAAGGAGCGGTAGCTAAAAAAATAAGAGACTATGTAATTGGAGGCGGATTTATGTTTGCGATGTGTTCAGCAACTGATAGTTTTGATATTGCATTAGCAGCAGATGGAGTTGATATTTGTGAAGGAATGTTTGACGGTGATGCATCTGAACCCAACTATCAATCAAAAATAGATTTTAATAAAACATTTGCTTTTAAAGATTTTGAATTGATTCGTAATCCGACAACTTATGAATTTTCTTCTATTGATATGACTCGTAAGCGTAGAATAAAAAAAGACGTTGATTATTTTACTTTAAAAGAATTTTCAGCAAAATGGGACCAAGTTCCAACGATGTTAACCCAAAACCACACACAGTTAGTAAAAGGGTTTATGGGACAAACCACCTCTTTTGATCACAATATGATGAAATCGACCATCATGATTTTAGGCGAGAATAAAACGAATGGAGAAGGTAAGTATATACACGGAACCAAAGGGAAAGGAATGTTTACTTTTTATGGAGGTCACGATCCTGAGGATTATCAGCATAGAGTAGGTGACCCGAAAACAGAGTTGGACTTACATCCAACATCACCAGGGTATCGTTTAATTTTAAATAATGTGCTCTTTCCTGCAGCAAAAAAGAAAAAGCAAAAAAC
>CBDTZS010000278.1:0-3158 GCA_965364955.1 uncultured Tenacibaculum sp.
TGGTTTATTTTTAGGAATAGAAATAATCAAAGAAAATAGTATAGAACCGAATACTATATTAGCAAGTTATATTAAAAACGAACTTAGAAACAGGCACATCCTTATTAGTACTGATGGCCCTTTTGACAACGTCATTAAAACAAAACCAGCCCTAAATTTCACGAAGGAAAATGCAAAAAAAGTAGCGACGACTATTGACGAAGTATTAAAAATATATTATAATAACATTTAAAAAACGATATCTCAACTAAGAAACTCAACAACCTCATTATAAAAATCAATAGGATTTTCAGCATGTAACCAATGTCCTGCATTGGTTATTGTCTTTATTATAGAATTTGGAAAATGTGCATTAATAATAGGCTCTTCATCTACAGAAATATATCCCGAATTCTCCCCTTTTAAAAACAAGGTATCTCCTTCAAAAACTGTAAACGACGGCAACGGCTCACCAACTTCGTTGTTGTTTTCAGTCAATGATTTTAGGTTGAATCGAAATGCTAGTTCTTCTTTTGTTTTTCTATACACGCTTTTTAACAAAAATTGTCTCACACCAGCTTCTGGTATTAATCCAGATAATTTTTCATCAATAAGTTTACGCGAATTTTGAACAGTAAAATCTACAGAATTCAGCGCAATTAAAATATCGTGATGATGCGGTGGATACATTCTTGGTGAAATATCTGCAACTATTAATTTATTTACCAATTCTGGATATTCGGTAGCGAATAACATTACTGTTTTTCCACCCATAGAATGCCCTAATAAATCTGCCTTTTCTAAATTATGATGCGCTATATAATTATATAAATCCGCAACCATTAATTCGTAATCAAATTCATCAGAATGAAAACTCCGTCCGTGATTTCGTTGATCTATTAAATGTACTTCAAAACCATCTTTAGCTAAAGAATTTGCCTGGGTTTTCCAATTATCACCCATACCAAAATAACCGTGTAAAATTAACAACGGCTTCCCCTCTCCTACTATTCTTGAATGTAAAATTTGCATATTACTGTAATCGGTGCAAATACATATTCACTACATTTTCTAACCCTAAATACAACGATTCAGAAATAAGTGCATGCCCTATAGAAACTTCCGCTAAATTTGGAATACTCTCTTTAAAAAACTTGATGTTTTCTAAACTTAAATCATGTCCTGCATTAACCCCTAAACCTAACTCGTACGCTAAAATTGCAGCATCAGCATATGGTTTTACGGCTGCTTTGTTGCCTAAATCGTATTGTGTTGCAAACTCTTCAGTATATAGTTCAATTCTATCAGCGCCTGTTTTTGCAGCAGCTTCAATCAACTTTAAATCAGTATCAATAAAAATTGACGTTCGAATCCCGTTGTTTTTAAATTCTGAAATAACTTCTTGCAAATATGATTGATTTGCTATTGTATCCCAACCTGCATTAGATGTTAAGGTATCAACACTATCAGGAACCAATGTTACTTGAGTTGGTTTTATCTTTAAAACCATTTTCATAAACTCCTCTATAGGATTCCCTTCAATATTATATTCTGTAGTAACAATAGATTTTAAATCATACGCATCTTGGTATCGAATATGACGTTCGTCTGGTCTTGGGTGTATGGTAATTCCTTCTGCTCCAAATTCCTGAATATCGGTTGCCACCCTTAATAAATTTGGTGTATTTCCACCTCTAGAATTACGTAACGTCGCAATTTTATTAATATTTACACTTAACTTTGTCATCTCATAAAATTAGGCTGTAAAGATAAATCATTAAAACATTTTAAACTATATTCGTAGTAATGAATATCAACGACTTTATACTAAAAGAAATTAAAGCACTTACCTTAAAAAGCACCGTAAAAGATGCTCAACAAGTATGTGAGAATTTACCTATTACACATATTCCTATTGTTGAAAACGGTAAACTAATTGGCTGTTTACCCGAAAGTGATATTCAAACGATTGAAGACAAAAATCAAGATCTTAGCGAATACTCATATATATTAGCTCTTTTTTACACCAATGAAAAAGCCACTTTATTAGACTTAATTGTTTTATTTGCTGACAATGATTGTAATTTAATTCCTGTTTTAAACAAGGAAATGAATTATGTTGGTTACTACGAATTAAGTGATGTTTTAGATGCTTTTGCAGACAGTCCCTTTTTACATAACGAAAGCGACACTCTAATTATCGACAAAAATAAAAATGATTATTCTATGGGTGAAATTGCCCAAATAGTTGAAACCAATGGAGCTAAGTTATTAGGTTTTTATATCTCTTCTGAGAATCAAGATAATATTCAGGTTACATTAAAAATAATAACTGAAGAAATAAATGAAATCATTCAAACTTTTCGCAGATACGATTATCACGTAATTACACAACATGAAGATGATTTTTATTTAGAGGAATTAAAAGATAGAGCCGCCTATTTAAGAAAGTACTTAGATATGTAATTTACAAACCTCCTTAACCAAACAATATTACACGTGAAAAAAGTAGCGATATACGGACAAGCCTATACAATTTCTGCTGAAAAAGAAATTAAAATATTAGTGTCAGCATTAGAAAAAAACAATATCGTTGTTTTTTTTGAAAAAGAATTTTACAACATACTCGTTGAAAATAATTCTTTAACAAAAAAGTATCCTACCTATGCTCATTTCAAAGATTTATCCAGCTCTTTCAACATGATGTTTACCATTGGAGGAGACGGAACCATCTTAAGAGCTGTAACCTATATTCGCCATCTAAATATTCCTGTTTTAGGAATAAACACAGGTAGACTGGGTTTTTTAGCAACTGTGCAAAAAGATCAAATTGAAGAAGCTGTTGATTTATTACTAAAAAATAATTATTCAATACAAGACAGATCATTATTACAAATAGAAACAACACCACAAGCAAAAGAATTTACCGAATTAGATTTTGCTTTAAACGAAATAACAATTGCTCGTAGAAACACCACTTCAATGATAGGTGTAAAAACGTATTTAAACAAAGAATACCTAACAAACTACTGGGCAGATGGCTTAATTATATCAACACCAACAGGCTCAACAGGATACTCTTTAAGTTGTAACGGACCTGTAATTTTACCTGATTCGAAAAGTTTTGTAATTACACCGATTGCACCACATAACCTTAATGCAAGGCCAATGGTAATACC
>CBDTZS010000279.1:0-3153 GCA_965364955.1 uncultured Tenacibaculum sp.
TATCTGATAGTTTTTTATTGTAAGAATCTCTTCCTCTAGAATCAGTATGTGAACGTACTTGAACTATTACCTTAGGATACTCTTTCAAATATGAAATCACCTTTTGTAATTCGATTGCTGCATCTGGACGGATTACAGCTTTGTTTAAATCAAAATAAATAGGTTTTAAATTTAGTTCTTTTGCTAAATCTACTCCTATTTCAGCACCAGTATCTATCGCTTTTAGGATTAAATCTGCTTTAGGATTTTTTTCTGCTATAGTTGCTTTTACTGTTTTTAAATCTTCTTCAAAAGAAATTTTACTTCCTTTTACAGTAAATGATTGATTTTTACAATCGATATTAAAACTAAAGGCTCCATTACTATCAGATAGTGTTCTATTGATTTCTTTTCCTTTGTTATCAGTTAATACAACATTTACATTCGAAAGAATAGTTCCTTTATCATCTTTTGTTATACCAGATAAAACGCCATCACATGCTATGATTAATGGTTTTACTTCCTCAAACTCATAAATATCATCATCTCCAATTCCATTTGCTCTATTAGATGAAAAATATCCTGTCTTATTTTGTTCATTAAAAATTAATGAAAAATCATCAAATGCCGTATTTATAGGAGATCCTAGGTTATACACTTGTTTATAATTTTCTTCTTTCTTTACGACAAAAACATCTAAACCCCCTTTACCAGAATGAGTATCTGATGAAAAATATAAATCATCATTTTTAGCTATAAAAGGAAAAGTATCTGCTCCAGCAGTATTTATTGGTGATCTCATATTTATCGGATCACTATAAGAACCATTTTTATTTATTGTCACATACCATATGTCAGATTTCCCTATAGTCCCTGGCATGTCTGATGCAAAATACAATCGTGAATTATCTCTATTTAAAGCAGGATGTGCAACTGAGTATTCATCGTCATTAAAAGGTAATTCTACTATTTCACCCCAACTACCATCTTCTAATTTTGTAACTTTAAATAGCTTCAATAAATTAATATTATTAGAATCTTTTTTAAATTGCCTGTTAAAATAATTGTTTCTTGTAAAATACATGGTTTTTCCGTCGTTAGTAATGGCTACGGTAGACTCATGATATTTTTTATTAACTACTTTATTTAACTTATCAATTTTTGATACATTTCCTTTACTAACTGAAAACAATTGCAAGTAAGGGCGTAATTTACCTTCTATTTTGTGCCTTCTATTTACCACAGTACCACTATCTCTTTCTGATGCAAAAATTAAATCGCCACTTGGCGTGTATGCTGCTCCAAAATCTGATACTTTAGAATTGAAATCAGCTAATTTCACACTAAAACGCTCTTGTGAAAACCCTGTAAACCCTATTAAAATTAAGGCTATATATACTATATTTTTCATGTCTTTTTTATTATTAGAAGAATCTAGGTGAGATTAGGTTTTCTTTGAAATTAAACAATTCATAACGCAATACAAGTTCATGTGATCCGCTATTATAATTACCTAGTTTAGTCGTGTCTAAATCATAAGCATATCCTAGCATAAAACTCTCGTTAACCTGAAAACCTGCCAATAAACTCACAGCCGAATCCCATCTATAAGCCGCACCTAAAATGAATTTTTCATTTAACATTGCATTCGCAGATAAATCAATTTGCAATGGAGATCCATTTATATGTTTTACCAAAAACGCTGGTTTTAACTTTACACTTTCATTTAAATCAAATACATAACCACTTATTAAATAATAAGTCATACGTTCTTTACCTACACTTGTCGTTGCATCCTCAAAATGTTTTGTTTCTAAAACATTTGGAGTAGATAAACCAACATAAAATTTATCTGTGTGATAATAAGCTCCAAGACCAAAGTTTGGTTGAAATTTTGAATAGCCATTTAAATTTATATCTGCAGCCGTTTCTGGACTAAGTTTGTTTATATCTAGATTTAAAAAATTAGCTACACCTTTTAAACCAAATGATAATTTTCCTTTATCAGAAGTACGGATGGTATATGATAAATCAATATTTAAATATTGCTCTGTAGAAGGACCTACCTTATCATTAATAAATGATACCCCTAAACCTACATTTGACGCTCCTAAAGGAGTGTTAATCGAAAGACTTTGTGTGGTTGGAGCCCCATTTAAACCAATCCATTGCGATCTATGTAGAGCTACAATACTCAAAGCACCTCTACTTCCTGCATAAGCAGGATTTATACCTACAGTATTATACATGTACTGAGTGTATTGAGCGTCTTGTTGTGCGAAACCCGCATAGGTACTCACGAAAACTAAAACGATTATATATATATATTTCATGTTCTTTTTATTAAACCTAGCAAGTGTTTTAAGTACTTGCTAGGTGTTTTTAATTTTTTAGTTAGATTGATTTATGTATAAGTAACTACTCTTATTATAAGTTATACCTGTAGTTGTATTTTTATAGATTAATACATAGTAATATGTTCCTGTAGGTAGTTTTTCATCTCTGTTTATTGTTATTCTACCTTCAGAAATTCCTTTAAAGTAATTACCATTTTTACCATAATCTTTTGTTTCGTAAACTAATACTCCCCAACGATTGTAAATTTCTAATACACTATCATAATTTTCAATTCCAGAGATCATAAATACATCATTTACTCCATCTCCATCAGGAGTAATAGCATCATGAATTTTTATACCACACTCAAGACCTTTAGTCGCATCATATGGAGCACAATCTTCTGAGTTGATTACACCATCATTATCACAATCTCCTAAGAGATATGCATCAGTTTGAGTTAATGTTATATCTGTTTCAACGAAACTACAAGGATCAGTTGGGTCAGTTGGGTTATCGCCATTTGGTGGATTCAATTCGTCTCCGTTGGTTACACCATCGCCATCACAATCTGCTGCATTCCATGCTGCACTTGGAGCTACAGTTGAGCTTGATAATATGAAAGAACAAGAATCATGAGGGTCAGTTCCATCAGTATCTTCCTCGTCATTTGTTACACCATCACCATCACAATCGCTTGTTGAAGTTACCGTTACTGATATTGATGCTGTATTGAACGAACAATCATCTTGAGGATCTGTTCCGTCAGTTTCTTCAACGTCATTCGGTACACCGTCTCCATCACAATCGCTAGTAGAAGTTACAGCTACTGTTATA
>CBDTZS010000280.1:0-3134 GCA_965364955.1 uncultured Tenacibaculum sp.
GAAAGTAACGATAACTAGGAATTATGGAAGATTTATTTAGAACCGATGACTTTTTTTTATTAAAGAGTAAATATTTTAAGCAAGATAGTTATTTTAATCCAGCTCAATCCAAAGATAGTGATATTTCCGACCATGGATTATTAAAAGGAAAATTACACCAAATAAAAGATTTTTCTTCATATAATAATGATCCAACTGCTTCAGGCATATTAGCGAAGAAAAAAATATCTAACCTCTTATTAGAGCTGGATTCTATAGATATTCATGAACAAGAAATCAGTATCACACCTAGTATCACATCATCTAGTTTCATAACAATAAAAGTACTTCAAGAATTAGGTGTGAAAAAAATTTGGGTTGAAACTCCATGTTATTACGCAACACTATTTCAAGCTCAACTGTTGGGAATGAAAATTGAATATATACCAAGTTATATCAATAATAATTTTAACTGGGAAGTTCCAGAAATAAAAAAAAATGAGGCAATATGGATAACCCAGCCAAGAATATCGATAACCAAAGATCAAAATAAAGCTTTATTAAAAAAACTCTTTTCTTTATCTAAAATAAAACAATTTTTTATTGTCATTGACGAAGCTACGGAACTTAATACACCATCACTTATTAGTCAGTTATCTGATGATACTCATAAAAATATAATTAGATTAAGAAGTGTTTATAAACCTCTAAGTATCAATGGCTCAAGAATCGCCTATATTATACACTGTGAAGACTTTAAACAAATTTTTCAAAAATGGGTATGGACTTTCCATGGTGGGATCGACGTATTTAGCATTAATTCAATACCATCTGGAATTTCTGAGATTAACCAATATAAAAACCTTTTAAGTGCTACAAAATATAAAGCAAAAAAAGCATTTAGCTTACTTAAAACCAACTTTATTGGGTCTGATTTTAAGTTGATTGATTATGAAAATGGATATACAACCTGCTTAGTTATAAAACTAAAAAACAGTAAACACAAAACATTCGAAACAGAAAGAAAAAAATTAATCCTCAAGTTAGAAAAGTCTGGGATTATCCCTACATTAGGTCCTAGTATGTATTTTGCCCATGACTTTATACATGAATACATTAGATTAAATTTATTTACCAATATTGATAAACTTATATCAACCTTTAATATATATGGTGATAATTCATGAATATAGCGCAAGTTAATATAGCAAAACTTAGATATGACAAAGAATCTGAACAAGTACTTGAATTTACTTCTAATATTGAAATAATTAATAATTTAGCGGAACAAAGTGAGGGTTATATATGGCACTTAAGAGAAAGTAACTCAGGTGCTAATTATTATCAATGTAACTTAATGTTAGTTAACATATCTATTTGGAGATCTGTAACTGATTTTAAGAAATTTATATATAATTCTGAACATTTATATTTTATCAAAAATCAATCTTACTGGTTTACTAAAATAACAGGACGAAATTATGCAATTTGGCATACCAAAAAATTTTCGAATATATCAGTAGAAGAAGGTATTAAACGTTTAGATAGCTTAAATAAATATGGTCCAAATAAGTATGCATTCTCAATATCAGAACATGAATTTTATAATTAATTTAGACCTTTCTTTTCTTTGTTTTATCTGTAGCGAAACCAATAATAGTTTCATGTAAATCTAATGCTCTCTTTGGAGAAATAGATAACTTAAGTTTTTCTGTCATACCATTTGTAAAAACAGAAATCATTTGAAATCCAATTTCACCTCCATCGGTTTCTAAAGGACCAATCGATAACTCATATGACTTTAAATTAACTGTATTAGAAGGTAAAGATAGTGATTCATCTATGCTTATTAATTTATTTAAACCTTTTTCTGTTTCTTTTATATTTTCTGCAATATCACCACTAATGCTTTTTAAGCTATGTTCAAATCGTGTAGAAAGAATTAAGGCAATGAATGCCCAACTTGCTGTAAACTTAACTACTGCTTTTATAAAGTTTGGGGAGTTTTGAGGATAAACAGCTATGATTTGACAATCATTTCCTAAGTGTTCAAATAGTCGTTGGTAGTAGTCACATTTTAATGGTCCAATAGCAATAAATGTAATTTCCTCGCCATCGAAAAAATTGTTAACAATTAAATCTACATATTTAATAAATATGGCTACTTTTTCTGATAATTCATGCCTAACTCCGTATAAAGCGCGAGACATTGCTTTTGTTTCTAATGTATTTATAGCTTTAATATGTTCGTTTAATTTAAATATTAAATCATTAAGCTTCAAAATAGGAAGGAAAAAAACATCATCTTTTTCATATAAAAAAATAAGAAATGAAGATAAATTTTCTATCTTTTTTATGATGCTATGAGAGGCTCCTTTATTAATCCAATTAGGATCATCAATGGATGAAAATAGAGCTTCATACGTTTGTATTGATATTTCATATCTAAAATAATTGTATAAAAAGAACCCCACATTATCTGTGCTGATTTCGTTCTTTTGAATACAAATATCTTCAATAGAATAAGATGTGAAATTTTCTCTTTTCCTTTTATTTCTAAAGATCACTTCATGACATTGTCGTTTTGTTAAACCAAAGTTCTCAACAATAGTTTGAGTTTGAAGCTCCATACGTTCATAACTACAATTTAATAACAAACATGATTCAAATAATTTATTGGATGTCTGACAATCAATAAATGTGCAATTAATAAATGAACATGATTTCATTAATATATTATGGAAATTGCACCCAATAAATTCACAACTATCAAAAGTAGAATTTTGATGATTGGTTTCTGATAATTCACACTCAATAAATCGGACTTTTTCAATTTTACAAGATGTAAAATGCTGCCTTGTTAATAGACAATTTTTAAATGTGCATGAGAACATTATTGTGTCAAGAAAATCACAACCGTCAAACTCTAAATTAGATAAACTAAAATATTCTATTTTAGACTGTAAAAAGTTTTTATTTTTAAGCAACTCAATTTGAGTAGATGAACCTGTTAAGTAACTTTCACTAAAATCACTAAAATTCAATGCATAAATAATATCATCCTGAAATTTAATGCTTATCCCTTTTCCTGATTCAAGAACCATAGACTTAACAGCGTTACTAACCATTCATAATTCCTAGTTATCGTTACTTTC
>CBDTZS010000281.1:0-3094 GCA_965364955.1 uncultured Tenacibaculum sp.
ATAGCTAGAATAGGAAAAAGAGAAGGTGAAGAAGTTCAAGACTTAGATCATAATAAGGAATTAAAGGATAAAATTGTTTTAACAAATAGAATAAGTTATAATAAAGACTTCAATATTAGGGGGAAAGTTGAGTTTTTGACAGAAAAAGGAAACTTTCAAAAAGAGGTTGATTTATATAATAGAAGATTCAAAGATGGGAATAATAAGGGTACTAAAAATGATTATAAAGAGGGGATTGTTAGTGGTGATTTGAAACTACCTGATGAAAATAAATTAGTGGAATTTAATATTTTATCACAGGATCAAATAGATCATTTTCTTAGGCATTTATCTCCAGAAGATAAGTTTAAGGAATTAAAAGGTTTTTGGACTGAAGGAGAAGAAACTTTAAATAAGTATGAAAGTGTTAACAATACGATAAGGAATATTGATAAGAAATTTAAGGAGCTTAAAACGCAAATTGAAAATCTTAACACTGAGTTAAAGGAGATCGTTTTTGATTCAAAGAAACTTAACGAGATTAATGAATCACTAGAGGAATTAGAAAAAGAAGAAATACTTGATTCAAATTTCACTCAACTAAAAGAACCTCTATCAAAAGAATTATTTGATATTCTTTCTAAAGAGTTGAATCTAGCAGAAAAAAACTTAACCAATAAGAGAAAGAAAGAAGAAGAAAAATTACATGAATTAAAACAACTGATATCTAGGCATACTTTATATAAAGAAAATCAAAATTCTTTAAAACCTGTTAAAACTGAGATTAAAGATCTTTTAGATAAAAAAACGTTTTACAATACTTTAAAATCTGCTGAGACAGAAAAAGAAGATATAGAAAAAAATCTGCAGGTAATAAATAAAAAATTATCTGATTATAAAAAAATAGTTGATAATAGAGAATTATTTATAGAAACCGAAAAGAAAATAAAAGAGCTAAAAGATGATAAAGAAAAAAATAATAAAACAAAACATCAGTTAGAGCTAAATGTTGCAGTAGCGGAAAAATGGATTTCATCTTTGTCTAGAACAAAATCTAATTTGGTAAATGATTTTAATACTTCTGAAAAAGAAGAAGAAAAATATAAATCAATTTTTGAAAAGTACAGCTTAGATTCAACTCAAAACATAGAAGATAGAAAGCAACTACCTATATTAAATAACAATATATCAGAAATTCAAAAAGAATTAGATTCTAAAACGAAGCTAATTAGTAGGCACCAAAGTTATATAACAGAAAGCAACTGGATAAAAGATATTTTTGAAGCAACTGAATGGAGCGAAAAAGTAAAAGAATATCAAGTTATTTTAAGTGAATTAAAGAGTAAAAAGGAAGTTCTAAAAGAGAAAAACGAGACCTTTAAAAAGACGGGAAATCTTAAAGAGAATTTAGGTAGAATAAAACTATGGGGAAAAGAATATGTTGCAAGCACAGAGCATGATAACTGTCCACTTTGTAACACTCGATTTGATGATTTTGAATCTCTTCTAAAAGAAATTGATGCTAATACAGAAGATGTTTTAAAAACTGAAGGTCAATCTAAAGGAATAGATGAATTAAAAGAGAAAATAGGTGTTTTTGAAAAACAATTAATTACTTTAAATCAATTTTTTACAGCAAAATTAAATAGTGTTATTGATGGAATTAAAGTTGAAATAGACGCTAAAAACAAAGAAAAAGAAGATACTTTAATTGAAATAAATCTTATTCAAAGAAGGATTAATTTATTTATAGAAGAGTATGTGAACTTTATTGAATCACTTAAAAAATTAATAAAAGAAGGTGAAGAATATTCAGATGAAATAATCCCTAAATTAATTGAAAGGTATACAGAAAAAAAGGATTCCTTTAATGATAAACTAGAGAGAATTCAAGCTATACTCGATTGGAAACATGAATATTCAGATATTAAAAAAGGTGACAGAATAAAACTAACAGAAAAAATACCTGAAACAGATAAAGCTTTATATAATCAAGAAAATAATGATATTTATCAAAATACAAAATCAATACTTAAAGAACACCAAATTAGTAAGGAGAAATTAGTTACGGAAATTTACGTTAATCAACTGATTGCTGAAGAAGAAAAAGTATTTGCAGGAATTAATAAAAGGAAAGAGGATACTGTAAACAAAATTGGTGAAGTAAATGAGAAGATAAAAAACAGTAATTGTAAAATAGAAAAATTAGAACTTGATGGTACTCTACCTGAAAAAGAATTAGTTAAAATAAACTTAGAAAAAGGTCTTAAAGATTACGAAGAAGATTATCAAAAGTTGTTTATAGAACCATCTTATTCTGATAAAGAGTTAGAAAGAGCTACGCAACTATGTAATAATATTCTTGAAAAATTAGAAAATTATGAAAAGACTCTTTTACCTATTATTACTGATTTAGAATTAATTGAAAAAGGTCTTCGCAAGCAGGCTATTGAAGAGCAATTACAAGATATAGAAAAAGAAAATACCCAGTTAGGCAATTTGAAGGATAAAGTATTAATTCTTAGAGATGCGTGTATGGAATACATACAAAGCGGTATTTCCAATTATTTCAAGAAAGAAGTGATAAACCAAATCTATCAAAGAATTGAACCACACCCCGAATTAAAAGAAATTGGTTTTAAAGCTGAAATGGGCGATAACGGAAAGGCTAGGCTTAAAATTACTACCAGAAATGAAGATGATGAAATTAATCCTACTTTATTCTTGAGCGCTGGTCAAGTAAATGTATTATCTCTAAGTATATTCCTTGCAAAAGCATTTGAATACGGAGAAAATGCAATAAGCACCATTTTTATGGATGACCCAATTCAAAATTTAAGTGATGTTAATATTTTATCATTTATAGATGTTTTAAGAAGTTTAATAACAGAACATAATAAGCAAATTGTAATTTCTACTCATGATGAGAAGTTCTTCCGCTTATTACAAAATAAATTACCGGAAGAATATTGTAATTCAAAATACATAGAATTTGAATCTGAAGGGAAATTAAAAAAAAATAAAGCACAACAAAATGTTATATAGTGCATAATATATAAAAATAACCAAATATTTAGCAGAAGCATATGAAGAATTCAATCATCCATTTATTACT
>CBDTZS010000282.1:0-3075 GCA_965364955.1 uncultured Tenacibaculum sp.
CTATTCCATTAAAAATATTTAAAAAGCTTCTGAAGAAGAATGAGAAAAATGAAGCGCTTAATATGAAAATGTATAAACCAAAACTAATGTTAAAATTTACAGCTTCTTTTCCATGTTCATCTAAAAAAGAACTTTTCTCTTTTAGAGTTTGCCATAATATTAATGGAGTAATAATACTTCCAAAAGGAAATAAATATCCTGCAAATGCTGATATGTGTATTAAAAAGGCATTGGTGTTTTCGTTGTTTTGCTGCATGGTTAAATGTTTTATATAATACTATACTATGCAAATATATGTCTTTAAAAAGGTATTATGCAATACATAGTACTATAATTAACATTTTTTTAACATTTAAGGCGTTTGTAAAATGTTAAAAAAAAGCTGTAAATTGCCCTTAAATACTGATAAAATGAAGTTTACACCTCGAAAAATAAATTTTTTCACATTGTTTAAATTGCCATCTGCATATATCTGCGGAATTAGAGTGAAATCGATTTCCGAAGAAAAATCTGTGGTAATAGTCAAGCATAAATGGATTAATCAGAATCCTTTTAAGAGCATGTTTTGGGCAGTTCAAGGAATGGCATCTGAATTATCTACAGGAATTTTGGTAATGCAAGCTATTGATAAATCTGACAGAAAAGTTTCTATGTTGGTAACAAATATGAATGCAAATTTCACTAAAAAAGCTACAGGTAGAATTAGATTTGAGTGTCTTGACGGATTGGCAATAAAAGAGGCGATCCAAAGATCTATAGAAACAGGTGATGGGCAAACAATTTTGGTAACTTCAGAAGGTATTAATAAAGACGGAGTTTCTGTATCTAAATTTCAATTTGAATGGAGTTTGAAAGTGAAGTCGTAACAAAAAATAATTTTTAACGTCTAATTATTGAATATAAAAACATTACTATGAACGCACACGAAATAGATTATCGCATTTTTGGAGAAGAAATGCAGTATGTTGAAATTGAATTAGATCCGCAGGAAGGAGTTGTCGCTGAAAGCGGTAGTTTTATGATGATGAATGCTGATGTAAAAATGAACACTATTTTCGGTGATGGCTCAAATCAAGAACAAGGATTATTAGGTAAGATTTTCTCAGCAGGAAAACGAATTCTTACAGGTGAAAGTTTGTTTATGACAGTTTTTACCAATGACGGACAAGGAAAAAAGCAGGTTTCATTTGCTTCGCCATATCCAGGGAAAATAATTCCAATAGACTTGTCAGAGTTTAATGGTAAGTTTATTTGTCAAAAAGATGCTTTTTTATGCGCAGCAAAAGGAGTGTCTATCGGAATAGAGTTTTCTAAACGTTTAGGGAGAGGTTTATTTGGTGGTGAAGGATTTATCATGGAAAAACTGGAAGGAGACGGAATGGCATTTGTGCATGCTGGCGGTACTATGGCTAAAAAAGTATTACAACCAGGTGAAATTTTAAAAGTTGATACAGGCTGTATTGTTGGTTTTACGCAAGACGTTGATTATGATATTGAATTTGTAGGTGGAATAAAGAATACAATTTTTGGAGGTGAAGGCTTATTTTTTGCGAAACTTCAAGGACCAGGTACAGTATATATTCAATCATTACCATTTAGTCGATTAGCTGGTAGGGTTTTAGCAATGGCGCCTCAAACCGGCAGAGGAGATAAGGGAGAAGGAAGCCTTTTAGGAGGACTAGGAAATATTCTTGACGGAGATAATAGATTTTAAAAACAGTTATAGCAAAATAAAAAAACCGCTAACTAGCGGTTTTTTTATTTTATAAAATGTACGTTTTTAAATACCTAATCCATCAAAAATATCAATTAATTTTTCACCTTGAGAAGGAGGTGGAGAATTAGGGTTTACAATATTTCCATCAGGGTCAATAATAATAAATTTAGGTAGCCCTTTAATTAGGAATTTTTGAGCCCATTCTAGATCTGCTAATTTTTCACCACTAAATAACTGTATTCCGGTCATTTCTCGATCTACAATTGTCTGTTTCCATTTTTCATGCTGCTTTTTATCATCAACACTAATACTTACGAACTCTATGTTCTTTCCATGATATTCTTCCTCTAATTTTTTTAATAAGGGAATTTCTCTTTTACAGTAAGAGCACCAAGTTGCCCAAACATCAATATATAAATATTTACCCTTACCTAACAAATCATCTAAAGAAGTTGTACCTCCATCATAGTTTTCAAAATCTTTAAATTTTGGTGCTACTTGTCCTTTAGCCGTCGACTTTAAAGTATTATAATTCTTAGACACCTCAGCTTTATGTTCTTTATTCGAAGAGTACGCCATGAATTTATCGTGGTACTCTTTTAAGTTGTCAGTATAAGTTATACCCGTTTTGGCATTTTTATATAATAAATCATTCTTAGCGATGCTATCATTAACTTCTGTTTGTACAATTTCTAAATAAGTTAAATAATAATCACCACCATCTTTATTTTTTTCTTTAGCAATAGTTTCTAATTGAGTTCCTAACATCTTACGGTATGAATATGAGTTTACATAATCATCACCACTACTATAGTTGAAGTTTTCAAGAGGATCTGGGAAGTCTTCTGAAACAACGAAATCTTTATCACCTGTTAAAGTTCCAAAATAATCTTGATAATTGCTTAAGTTTCTTAGATATTCGTAATCAATATTTTTAACTTCGCTTTTAAGGAAATCAGTAGACAGGTTATTCGATATAGATAATTCTGTTAGAGCATCCTTATATACGTCCATTTTATCTAAAAAATCTTCTTCTTCTAAAGAGAATAGTTTATTCGCACTTCCCAAAATTTCAGAAAACGTTTCCTTTTTTTGAATAAAGTATTCATTAATATTAGCATGGGTTCCTTTAAAGCTAATGTCACTAGTTTTTTTATAGTCAAAAGAGATTGCTGTATTAGCTGTGTCTGTAAGGTATAAATTAATGTTTTTTTTGTTTGCTGTTAAAGTATAGTATCCTTTTCTGTTAATTTTTAAAGTGTCAGAAAAAGTACCCGTTTTTTTATCGAACTTTATTTTCTTAGTAAAAAGAAAACCATTTAAGGTAACATCTCTTTTTTTGAAATTTTCAATTTTAC
>CBDTZS010000283.1:0-3071 GCA_965364955.1 uncultured Tenacibaculum sp.
TTAAAAATGTTAAATTTAAATACCCTCAAGTTAATCAAGGTGAAGATACTTACGGAATAGGACCAATTAATTTTGAGGCTAAAAAAGGTGATATTATCTATATTATTGGTGGAAACGGTAGTGGTAAAACCACTTTCTTAAAAACATTAATAGGACTATATGAAGCTAATGAAGGTCAAATATTGATCAATGATGAACAAGTTAGTACTGAACTATTAGGGGAGTATTTTTCCGTAATTTATAGTGATTTTTACTTATTTAAAAATATTTATGGAATTAAAAACGAACGACTTGTTCAAGTTAAAACATGGCTTAAAATTTTAGGGCTTTCTGAAAAAGTTGATATTGTTGATGGGCAGTTTAGCACCTTAGACCTATCGAAAGGTCAACGCAAACGATTAGCTATCATAAAATCTTACCTTGAAGATCGATCAATTTATTTTTTCGATGAATGCGCTGCAGATTTAGATCCTGATTTCAAAGAGTTTTTTTACAATGAACTGCTTCCAAAAATGCAAAAAGAAGGGAAAATTTTGATTATTATTACACACGATGAAAAATATTTCGATTTAGCTGATAAAACATATAAAATGGTAATGGGGGAAATGTTAGAATTATACTCTAAAGTAACTATTCTTTCATAAAAAAAATAATTATACTCTAAAGTAACTATTCTTTCATAAAAAAAATAATTATATTCAAAATGTTAAGACATAATTTTTTAATTGCAGTACGACGACTTGTCAAGAATAAACTAAATACACTAGTTAATATTCTTGGTTTAGCTATAGGACTAACTTCGGTTATCCTAATGTTGTTATATATAAAATATGAAACAACATATGATACCTTTAATCCTGATTATGATCGTTTATTTAGAGTTGAAAGGAACTATACAAGTCAAATTCAAAATGAATTATGGGACACTACGCCATACGCACTCTCAAAGGCATTACAAAATGATTTCCCTGAGGTAGCAAGTGCATCTAGTGTGAGGCAAACATCTTGTTATTTGACGTTTGACGATAAAATATTTCATGAGCCATATGGCATGTTCGCAGATGCTTCATTCTTCGATATTTTTGCAATTAAATTTAAACAAGGAAATAGAAATGCTGCATTGGTAAACCCTATGAGCATCATAATTTCTGAATCTTTGGCGCGAAAAATATCCAAGCAAAAAGATGTTTTGGGTAAAACGATATGGGTAGATAAAAAATATAACTTCATTATAAAAGGAGTTTTTGAAGATTTTCCAGAAAATTCACATATGAAGTTTGATTACTTGATGTCTTTCAATTCATATAATCAAGTTACAGGGTATCAAGAGGACGCAGGATGGAATGTGAATAACGCTACTGTTTATGTAAAATTAAATAACTTTGCAGATAAAGATCAAGTTGATCAAAAAATAAAAGACTTCTTAGGAACGCATGTGACTTCAGATGATAGGACAAATCAGTTTTTGAGTCTCAGACCTTTAGTAGACATATATACAAAAACAGCTTCTGTAAGAGGAGGCGGTGGAAAAAGAAGTGATATTATAATTATATACCTTTTTCTTTCCGTAGTTTTTTTTACTGCCTTTATTAGTATGCTCAACTATATAAATGCTTCAACTGCAGATGTGATTAATAGAGAATTAGAAATTGGAATCAAAAAAGTGCTTTGTATTTCCAAAGCACAATTACGATATCAATTCATAAGTGAGTCACTCGTAATAGTAACGATCGCTTTTATAATAGCTTTTATACTTTTATTACTAACATTACCATTATTTAATGTCTTGGTAAGTAGAGATCTTTCATTGGTTTTTAGTCAGGATTGGCTTTTTTTATCGAAAATATTTTTAAGCGTAATAGCTGTCGGTGCTCTATCTGGCTTATACCCTGTATTATTTTTGTCTTCACTTAAAATATCATCTTTTCTACAAGGAAATGCATCTATAAAACGGCGCACAGTTATAAGAAAAGTATTAGTGGTATTTCAACTGGCTGTAGTGATGCCTTTAATTTTTATATCTATAATTATAATAAAACAAATTAATTTTATAGAGAAAAAGGATATTGGTTTTGCTAAGAAAGATTTATTAGTGGCAAAAGTGGAGACACCAAATAAAACAACTTACGAACGTTTAAAATCAATGAAAAGTAGATTGTTAGAAAACTCTAATATAACTGATTTTTCAATTTCTGATTCTGCACCTTTTAATGGTGGTGCAGGAGAAATATCTGTAAATTGGGAAGGAAGCTTTGAAAACGATCAGGTTATTCTAAGATCTCATGCTGTAGATTATGATTTTATAGATACCTATGAAATGGAATTAGTACAAGGGAGAAAATTTTCTACGGAGTATGGAACAGATGCACAAAATGCTTGTATCCTTAATGAAACGGCATTGCAGGTTTTTGAGTGGCAAAATGCTATTGGTAAAACACTAGACAACAGGCGATTAAAAGTTATAGGTGTAGTGAAAGATTTTAATGACTTTACACTCTTTAAAAAAATACCTCCTATGGTACTACTCATGGATCAAGGAAATGACAATACATATTATGCTTCCATACACGTTAATCCAAATGCTAGAAAAGAAACACAAAAAGCTATTAATAACTTATTTAATGAAAGTTTCCCTAACGACCCTATAAATTTTAAATTTTTAGATGTTGAATTAGATACTAGCTTTTTAAATTCGCTGAAAGATGTCACAAGAATATTTATTTTCTTTTCAATACTAGCAATCATACTTGCTATTTTAGGCTTGTACAGTCTAGTTTCTTTCTCCTTAAAAACACAAAGAAAAATGATTGCTGTGAGAAAAGTGTTAGGAGCCAGTATTTTAAGTTTATTCCTATTAATGCTAAAAGAATATTTAATCTTATTTGTAATTGCAGCAGTCATAGGACTTTTAACCGTATACATTGTTTCATTTGACGCCATGAACGTATTTGCATATCACGAAGAAGTTAAAGTAATCTACTTAGTTATTTCAGCGATGCTAGCCCTATTTGTAGTATTAATTTCAGTAAGTGGTAAAATATTTATAGCTTCAAAAGAAAACCCTATAATAG
>CBDTZS010000284.1:0-2913 GCA_965364955.1 uncultured Tenacibaculum sp.
TTTCTTCTTATAGATACTATATTACAAACTAAAGAAACACGTTCGCAAAGATTACATCACTAAAAAACTCCCATCTCTGAGAAGCTCTTCCATGGAGATGTGATTTTGGTAATTTTATTAATCGTGTCTTTAAAACACTTAATCTTTAGGTTGTTAGGGTATGTATTTATGGGTGAACTAAAATTTATAAATTATATGATATAAGAAACTGGCTAAATTTGGAAACCTTTATTCTATAAAAAAAACGTATTATTACATAATAGAAATAACCACTAACTAAAAAGCTAGAAAATGGAAAATTGTCCAGATGCAAGAACACAAGAAGAACAAAACGCTATTAAGCCGGAAGAGGCAGTACAAATGTTGAAAGACGGTAACAAGCGTTTTGTTGATGATAATATGATAAAATACTGCTACGGAAAAATGGCGGAGCAATCAGCAAAAAATGGTCAGTTTCCTTTTGCTGCGGTTTTGTGTTGCGTAGATTCAAGAACTCCGGTAGAGCAATTATTCGATCAAGCGATTGGCGATATGTTTGTTGCTCGTGTGGCAGGTAACTTCATTAATACTGACATCGTTGGTAGTTTTGAGTTTGCTGTAGCATCTGGTGTGAAATCAATTTTGATATTGGGACATACTGCGTGCGGTGCTGTAAAGGGTGCATGTGATGGAGCCACAGGTCTTCCTGCTCTCGACAGTATGTTGAGTAATATTCAGCCAGCTGTAGCGTCAGCAATTACCTCAACTGGTAGTGTTGCTACATCTACAGATTCAAAGTTTGTTCAAGCTGTTGCTGATGTGAACGTAAAAATGGCAATGGCGAACCTTAGAAGCCAAAGCGCATTAATTAATACTGCTATTCAAAATGGCACATTAAAACTTGTTGGAGGAATGTATGATCTTAATAGTCGTGTAGTGAAAATCATCGATTAATAAAGATTCCGAAATATTCGGTAAAAAAGCCCCCTCTATAGCGAGTGTAAGAGGGGGCTTTTCTGTACTGCTTACTGATTGGCTCCGTTGCATCGGGAGGCATGCACACGCTATTATAAATTATGCGACTTAATAAATAAAAGACTAAACATTTACTTACAATATATATCGTGCATAGTATCTCTTTGGGATGCTATGCACGATATACTAAGGGTTACAAACAATTACTCAGAAAAATTACAGAATCGAATCCTGCCAAATTTGGCACTGAAAAACTCACTTGAAACCTGAATTGAATATAGCAGAATTTCACTCCATTGGGATTTAGTCAATTTATTAAAACCACCCTTTATCTTGAATTTAGTTTGTTTGCGGAATTAACTTTGGTTTTCCCTATTTAAGTGGGGAAATTGAAAATGTACTCATTCAAATACCTCATAACAGTTTGTAACAACGTATAAAAATAATGCTTAGTTTAGTGCTAAACCAAAAGACTGTTTCATTTTTGCTAATTCTCATTTCCCTGCGGAAAATAAACCTAGCTCAAAAACGCTTCAATTCTTATATAACAGCGGTGTAATTCGAAAAAAAAATGAGATTAAAGATGAAAAAACGCATTTTCCTTTTATTATTAGTAATTATTTCAATTCTTGTTTACAACTACTATAATGAAGACACAACTGAATTGAAAATAGCTCAAAATAATTCAAGTGATGAGTATTTGGAATTGGAATTAGGAAAGATGCGTTACAAGATTTATGGAAGTAAGAATCAGAATACTTTAATTTTAATACATGGATTCAATGGTTATATGGAATGTTGGAACCCGAATATAAATTCACTTGTTGATGCAGGTTATAAAGTTGTTTTATACGATTTATGGGGAAGAGGCCTTTCAGACAGACCAAGAGTAGATTTAAAAATTGA
The DNA here is from genome assembly GCA_965364955.1 of uncultured Tenacibaculum sp. Taxonomy (GTDB): domain Bacteria; phylum Bacteroidota; class Bacteroidia; order Flavobacteriales; family Flavobacteriaceae; genus Polaribacter. The sequence continues at coordinate 1,861 of CBDTZS010000284.1, forward strand.
AGTATTTAGAAATCAATTAAACGACTTAATTCAATTTATTGATTCAAACAAAGTTAGCTTAATAGGTTCATCTTTTGGTTGTGTAATTGCATCTGACTACACACTAAATTATCCAAATAAAGTTAAAAAATTAGTGTTTGTTGGACCAGCTGGTTGGCCTTCTGAAGAAAATACACCTTCAAGCCTCATTAATGTTCCTGTTTTATCACAAACGGTTTTTCATTTTTTTGGACAAAAAATTCTAAAACCAAAAGTTGAAAATTATCTCTATGATAAAAAAAATCATAATTGGGCTGTTGACCATTGGGAAAAGTATGCTGGTTATGCTGGTTATACTCGTTCTGCTTTATCAACGTTGAAAAATTCGCCAGTTATAGATTATTTAAATGGTTGGAAAGAAATAGGAAAACAAGAAAAACCTATTTTATTTATTTGGGGAGAAAATGATGTTAGCTTCCCTTTTTCAAATACAAAAAAGGTAGAAAAACTAATTCCGAATTCAAAAATTATCGGAATTAAAAATGCTGCACATTGGGTGAATATTGAAAAGCCTGAATTGGTCAATAATGAAATTATAGCATATTTGAATGAATAAGGAATATAGCTAACATTTTATAAAATTAATTGCTAATACAAGTTTACGTATGAAAATCTTCGTTGATTTTTTATTCAGTTACTATTTACTAAATTAGGTGCTTAATCGAAATGTTATTAGCTTTTAATACCCGTACTAAACAGCATCGAGGTATTATGTGTTATTAAAAAGAATAATAGTGTAAGTACACTTCATATTTATCGCAATTCAAGTATATTGCATTGATAAATTATTATTATGAAATTAAACTTATTGTCTTGTGATACTCAGAGACCAGATAAAAGAGCAATAGCCAATTGTATTGCAGAGATTTCATTTAGTATTGATAAATCCTTGTCAAATGAACTTACAGATATACTCTTAGAAGGAGATGCTGTAGATATTGAGATAGAAGATAGAAACGCTGGTTCTGCTTTAAGAGCTTTACGAAAACTAAGTATTGACTACGAAATTATAGA
>CBDTZS010000285.1:0-2885 GCA_965364955.1 uncultured Tenacibaculum sp.
TAATTTAGCAAATACAAACCAAATAGAAAATCCGCGAGGATTTTCGTAAGTAGGCTAGAACTAGCAATAAATTATATACGGTGTTAGCCCACGTTATTTTTCTTCCGCTTCTTTTCTTTCTTCTGCTTCGATTAATGGTTTGTGCCATTCCCAAAGTTCTTCCATAGTTTTAAAATCCTGCGGAATTGGATTATTATTTCTAAATGCTTCTTTTGGTGTTCTAGGTAAATTATGACTAAAATAACTCTCAAAAGTTCTTCTCGGATTATAGGCTAAAGAACTTCCAAAATAATTATCTGTTATGTCATAGTGATGAGTATGGATAAATCCGCTCCATTTTTCCCTTAATTCGTCTTCGGGTAGCACATTTATTATTTCAAATTGTTCCATTGCTCGGTCATCTGGTGTTCCCCAAGCTTCATTTAATAATTTGACTGCTTCTACATCAGAGTCTGGTGCTCCGTAACCGAAAATTGTTACTCTTTTTGTTGTGTAATCTTTACCTAGATAATATTTAATTCTTTCCCATTCAATGTTTATAAACTCGTCTGAAGTGTAATTCTTCTGTTCTACAGGATAAAGAAGTTTTGTTGGCTTAAAAGCTCCTCCATCTCTTCGAGCTTGCATTCCAATTGGTCCTCTTGCTTTATCTTCTGAACTATATCCAATTGCTACATTTCCGTGCAGAAAACATAAATTTGGCAAATTGTCCACATATTCTTTATTACGATTCCACGCTTGGAATAAAAATGGGTCCCAATTGAATGTCGCTATTAAGTCTTTGTTTCTTAAAGATAAAACCAAATAGTCATAAATAGTCGGTTCATTCGGAAGTTCCATATTTCTAAAATAACGATTTATTCGTATTTCAATTTCCTTAATTATTTTGGAATTCGAATCGTCAGAGTGTAGATTGCTATAAAGAGTTTCAAAATTTTTATCGTAAATATTTTCAGGTATATATTGCATTAAATCAGTTAGTCCGACAACTTCTGATAGATTGTCCATTGAAGGAAGTTTTTTTCCGTTTTTTTCCGAATTTCGGATAGTTGATGCGATACTTGCACCTGCTCCTAAAATCACAACGTGTCCACCACCACCATAAACTTGGTTAATTCCTTCTTCGATGCTCATTCCTGACATAAATGGTTGGTTTTAATGTGGGCTAACGTCTTTGTATAAGATTAGTTGCGTGGTTAAGGAGTGAAGTTAGTAAGTAAAACACGAGCCAAGAAAGTCCGACAGGACTTTCGTAAGTAGGTTAAAACTAGCAATTAATTTTATACGGTGTTGTATGCAGTTTTTTCTGTCATCCTTTTACAGTCAGATAATATTGTTTTTCCTTTTTCAGTTAATATTGCATTTTCAAGAACAGTAGTATAAAGGCTATTGAATTTTTCTATGTGTGGTGAATCATTTTTTGAGTTATTGTAGCTAAATACAATTTCAGGATAGCTAAACACAATATCTGGTTTGTTATTATTACTTTGAAAAAACTCATCCAACATAAAAAAGACTCTAATAATTCTACTCAATACAAACATTCCGTGGAAAATACCAATCATTGGTCGTTTCTCGAGTCTTAATGGACTAAAGAATTTTTCATTTTTATTTTTAAACAATGGGTCAATAACCATCAAGTTATACAAGTGGATATGTGCTGCTTCGTGAACAATTATTTCCAAATATGTTGTCCAATTTTGGTTATTTATTAATTTGTTCATTGTAATTAAACCAAGCGAATTGAAAGAAGTACCTGAATTCATAAAGCTTGACTCATATATCATAATTTCAGAAACACAGCTTTCAATTTCTTTATATGTTTCGTTATCTATGATTTTTAGATATTCTAGGGATTTTTTAGCAGTATTAATATGAAAATTCACTTGTTGTTTATTCATTGCCTTTATATCTGGCTCCTTTTTGTATGTAGTTGTATAACCATATTTAAATATATCAAGTAAAAGTTGGTTTTCGTACACGGAATTTGTTGTTGATTCTATAGAATCAACAACAATATTGTTACTTATGAAATTAGCCAATTCTAGATTTTTAAGAATTTCTTTAACTCCAATTGTATCCTGCTCTTTAATAGAGTTTTTAAGCTTTGTATGATATAAATAAGCCAATGAGTTTAATTTATTGCCTCTAGTTTTAGTCAGTTTTTGTAAATATGAATTAGGACTAATGTTAAGTCCTTTACAGGAAATACTTAGCAAATATTCAAAGCTATCAATTAGTTTTGAATCAACTTTGGACTTAATTGATTTGGCAAAAGGTGAATCTGGGAAACCATGAAATTTATGCATAATGCTATTATGTGGAGATTTAGATTCTCTAATAATTTTAGTTATGGGTATCAAGTGACATAGTTACACCTTCTCCTTTCATTCCAAATACTTTATCTGGATCAGCAACTTCAAAAGTTGTAGTTACTTCTACAATCATTTTTCCGTCCTTGGTCATTGTCGTTTTAGTAATTGTTTTTGGTTCGCTTGTTAACGATTCTTTTCCAGTAAGGATTTTATTCGTTGCTTTTACATTGTCTTTGTTCATAATATTTTTTAATTTAATAATTAATTTAATTTCTTAAATATAATTAATTTTCAAAGACTTACCTCTTTTTTAAAGATAAAAAAAATGATAATCAAGTTTTTACTAAATATTTTAAAGAGAATATTAGTTTGTTTACCTAATTTTTTAGTAAAATACTAGGATACAAATCCTTTGTCAGTTTTCATTTGTACAATCTAAGGAATTGCATACAACGTCTTTGTGTATGATAAGTTGCTGTTTTGTGCAAGGCTAATTTTCCGTAGGAAAATTGAACTTAACAAAAAAGCAACAGCCTTTAAGTTTTGCCTAAAACTAAGCAATTTTTTATA
>CBDTZS010000286.1:0-2842 GCA_965364955.1 uncultured Tenacibaculum sp.
AAGATGAAATAATGAGCAGTATTGCAACAATGAATTCTCAATTGTACAGAACATTGAAAAGCGGAGATCAATACAATCAGTATTTCTCTAATGTTAGTTGTAATGAAACTTTTTTAGGAAAAGGAGCAACAACATTCGGACTTCACATGATGAAGGTGTGGACAAACTTATACTACAAGCAAACAGAATATGTTTCAAAAATTCTAATTCAGCTATTGTAGGTCACATACAAAAGGTTTATCCTAAATGTATGAACAGTGTTTTTTAAATTAACTATAGCCTTTGTTAGCTGTAGATTTTAAAACAAAAAAAAAGGAACCATTACAGCTCCTTCTTTATCTAAAATTAAATCCCCCGACATAATCAAAAGATTTATAGAGGAACTTTTCAAAAATTCTAGATAAACAGAGTTTACTATTTATTATTCCATTAAAAGAGAGTTGCAGAAATGCAGCTCTCTTTTAATGGAATTTATTTTTTTAAGCTTCGCGGCACAAACTCGATTTTGACCCCACCCCCCTAAAAAAAAGCTATAAAAAACTGTAATTTTGTAATCTTTAACAAATTATTGGCTTAATATACTGAGTTTAGGAAGTTTATAAGATTACAGTTTTATATTTTATTTTGTAACTACATTTTTAAGATTACAAAATAATTGTAATTAATAACAGTTAGTAAACTCTAATTACAAAAATCACAAAACCCTTTTTTATTGATTACAAAAAGGGAACATCGTTTTTGTAATCAATAAAAATCTAACTACTAAGTATTTAATTGCTAAAAAAAGCAAAGATTACAGAATTACAGTTTTTTGTTGCCTTTGAGAGATATTATTTTTTTTATTTCTAAAACTTCACTATCAACAAATAATTATAGCTGTGTTTATTAAAATTATTTATTTTTACAAGAAGCACTCATGAATTCTTCTGATTGCTCATACAGAGAAAGTAAAAGAATTAGAAATAGCAGATTTAATTTTACTTCGAAAAGAGATGTTTTAGTAGGTAATAAAGGTCAAATTTATGATAAAACAGATTTTGTAGATTCTGAAAAAAAAGAACTCGTATTAAATGTTACCCCTTTATTTGTAAAAGATAATGATGGAGTTGTAACCGGTGTTTATCCGGAAGAAAAAACGGATATAATGTTAGTTTTATGCGATGGTTTGGTGGCAAATGAACCATTGGCAGTTGATAATATTGAGAATATTAAGTTAGATGTGCAACATATATTTTCTAATTTCTGGCAGAAATGGTTGAAATTTAGAGCCAATTCAGAAACCTATAAGGACAGTTTTGTGTTACCAGTTTCAAAACCTTTAAATATAAAGCAAGGTATATTTAAGTATAACAAAAAACATTTAATAAAATCGATCAGTAAAAAAGGGTTTTCAGAGCGCTTTTGGCAAGTAAATACAGAATCAGAAACCTTTTAAAGACTTTCTGATTCTGGCAAAAACACTACACCGCTATTAATAATGAATGTATCTGCTTTTTTCATATTTCTAGGTATATACTCATTAGTTTGAGAAATACAATAATGTCTAGCTTGATCTCTTACAGAGTTTAGAGGGACACCTGCTATAATTAAATCTACAATACCAGTATCTTTTAAGTAGTACCATTTTATTATAGGGTTCACTCCTATTTTCTTTCGCATTCTAGCCCAATTGCTACTTGCTTTATTGGGATTAAATTTTTCTAGACCTGGTTTATAATTATCATTAGAGAATAAATAATACTCTTTTTGTGAATATTGTAGATGATCTGACAAAAACATTGCAAGTCTTGGCGGAATTGTAACGTAAGATGATTTATTATTTTTAGAATCATTCGCAGAAATAAAAAGCGTATTATTCTTTAAATTAACATCACTTACTTTAATTTTAGACAATTCAGTTCTTCTAATTAAACAATAATAGCAGCACATGCAGAAAACAAAAAAGTTATAGTTTGTTTTTTTATAATATTCAAAAATCAACTCTCGTTGTTGTTTTGGAATAACAATTTTTTCGTTTTTTCTTTTATGAATTTTACTAATTCCTTTACAGGGATTTTCTATAACATATTTTTTCTGAAGCATCCACCCACTAAGCGTTCTTATAAAAGTGAAATAGTTATCTCGAGTTCTAGCACTTACATTTTTTGTATATCTTAAATAATCTAGATATTCAATAATAAAATCGTTATTAAAATTATAGCATAATAATTTTTCAAGGCCCTTCTCTTTAATGTATAGTTGAATGTTTTTACATCTTGATGTATAAGTTTTTAAAGTATCAGTACTCAAATTCGAGTCCTTTACCTCTCTCGTTAATTGATTTAAATAAATCGTTACAACATCATTAAATGTAGAGAATTCTTTAGATCCTTTAACTGAAAAAAACGAATGTGTATCTTTTTCTAGTTTTGAATTAATCTCTTGAATCATTCTTTTAGCCAGCTTCCTTCTTTCAGTAATAGACTTTAAAGGTCTTACTCTGTTGCGTTTTCTAACAAGGTTTTCAGTAAAAGGATTTTTAACGTAGTAAACTATTTCCCAAGTAATATTTTCTTTTAATTCCGCTGGAATATAATCGATAAATATTTGATTTTTTGAATTTTGAGTTGTGGACATTTTTTTTTTACCTCAGTTTTTATACTGTTGTAAAATATTAAATAACTCTTAACGCGTATTTGACACGCTTTTTAATGAAAAAGCTTACAAACGTAATGTTTGTAAGCCCTTTATCTGTACGGGCAAAGAGACTCGAACTCTCACACCTTGCGGCACTAGATCCTAAGTCTAGCGTGTCTACCAATTCCACCACACCCGCATACATATTGAATTGTGGCTGCAAATA
>CBDTZS010000287.1:0-2819 GCA_965364955.1 uncultured Tenacibaculum sp.
GTTTTTAGTGAAAAATTAAATATTATTTAGTATAGCACTTTGTTGTAACTAGTTCTTTATTCCGCTAATTTATTTTGCCCTTTTTTAGTTTTTACAAACTTTGCTTTGTTCTTTTTTATAATTTGATTCAAATTCGTAAAATCTCCAATTCCTCTTGATATTTCATAAGTTTTAATAGATTTTCTATCTTTTAGAAAGATCAAAAGATTTATAGAATCGCTATATAAAATTCCGTTTTCTCTTATATTATCTAAATCTAAATCTAAATCTAAATTCAATTCTTTTTCAACATTATCAATTACCGAATATGGTCCAAGAATTAGCAATTCGTTCCACTCAAAACTATTCAGTTTGCTTAAGTCAATTTTTTCAGATTTTAATTCCGCTTCAATTTTTTCAGTCAGAGTATTATCAGAAGTCAGTGGATTCATATATTGACAAGAAAATAAGGTTAAAAATATTATTCCAATTCTTATTAGTTTTCTCATTTACTTAAATTGCTTACAAAGTTGTTGTATCTTGTTTATTATGTGATTAAATACCTAGTTTAGTAAATACAAAGCTAATAGAAGATCCGCGAAGACAAGCAATAAATTATATACGGCTTAGGTTTCTATTTTTCGTAATACTCTTTTAATATGATATTTTTATCTTTTATTAATTTTTTCAATTCCCTTAAAATATAATATCTGTGCATAAATCCACAGAGTACAACAATTCTTTTGCCTTGATTTTGTTTAGAAATCCGCATTATATTTTTAGACATTGTTTGATTTCTTAAATCCCAAAAATCACCAGCCAACTTAAACCCGTCTCGGTAACTTATTTTTTCTCCGTTAGGTTTGGTATGAAAACGAGTTTCAAATTCATTTCTTTTATTCGTTATTTTTGTCAATATTTTATATTGATAATACTGTCTTTTTTCACAAATACTATCCGTTGTGGGATTGTTGAAGTTTTTTGGAGATTTAGACGCTAATACTATTAACGGTTCTAAAAGAGCTTTGTATTTATTGTGAATATCAGCTTCTGAAACAGATAATAAATCAGTTTTATTTAAACTATCTAAGAGCTTTGTCGTGAATCGATCTGTAGGGCGTGACCCTATGTTTATTCTATACTCATTTCGACCTTCAAATTCATATGGCCTTAATTGGGTCTTGGGATATTTTTGAACATATTTTTCAGAAGCCGTACCTTCATTACTATTTAAAACACTTTTATGTTTAAAATCAGATGTAAAAGATGAAGAGTCTAGTTCGCGTAATATGAAATCAGGTTTTACGTCTTCTAATATATCAAAGAGAATCTCTGGATTAAAATTAGTTTCTGGTTTATGTAGAGCTCCAATAACAATTATTTCAGTTGTTTTTTCTGTTTTACAAGATAGAATTGTTATTGAAATCAGCAGTATTAGTATTGTTTTATTCATCTTTTAAATGTAGCCAACGGTTTGTATAAGAATAGTAAGAGATTAAAATGTACTTGCTTTTCGGTGTAGTACTTAGCCAAATTTACAATTTTCTTTAAATACATAATCCGCAAAAATTTAAATTTTTGCGGATTAAGTTAAACATCAAAACTCTTATTGTTTTTACATGTTGTTAGCAACCGTATTTATTTACTTACTTTGTAGTTTCCAGGTGTAAATTTAAAAGTTGCAACCAATCTCGTCCAAGTATTTAGTTGAGAAATAGCAAGTGTTAGAAGACAAATCTCTTCTGTGTCAAAAAAATTAGTTAGTAAGTCATAAATTTTTGAAGAAATATTATTCTCACTTATTACTGTTAATGACTCTGTAAATTGAAGAACAGCCTGTTCTTTTTCTGTAAAAAAAGACGTTTCTTTCCAAGTACTTAATGTCGACATACGTAATTCGGTTTCCCCTGTATGTTTTAATTCCTTGTAATGCATATCTATGCAGTAGGCACATTTGTTTATTTGAGCTACTCGTAAACGCATAAGTTCTAACAATTGAAGGCCTAATGTTGAATCATTGATGTAATTTTCAATGGCCATTAGTTTTTCTACCATCCCTTTTGGTATTTGATTAAATGTAATTCGTTCCATAATTTTATTGTTTTAATTATTAATTTATGGTTCAAATTTATCGCCTATCTCTTCCTTAAAGATTAAGGTATCTTAAGAAATAAAAAAGATTACTTTTTTCTTAATTCACTTAAATATTCAGGTGTGATTTCTAAATATGAGGCAATCATATATTGTGGAACTCTTTGAGCGAAAACAGGAAAGTGTTGTATTAAATCATCATATCTATCTTTACTTTTCATCTGTAGATATATGTCATTTCTACGTTGGATAGCAATTAACATATTTTCAGTAATCATTCTAAAATACCTTTCAAGTTTTGGTATGGTTTTGAAAAGTTTTTCTAATTCTATTTTAGTAATAACCAGTACTGTAGTTTTTTCAATGGCTTGAATAGAAGAATAAGAAGGCACACTTTTTATGTAACTTTCCATATTGGTTACCCACCAATTTTCAAGTGCAAATTGAGTTATTTTTTCATTTCCTTTGTTGTCTATATAAAATGAACGAACTAAACCACTTATAAGAAAATAATTGCTTTTACTAATTTGACCTTCTTTGAGTAAATAATCTTTTTTATTGAAAGTTTCCTGTGTTAATTTCGAAAATATTTCATTTATTTCTGTGTCATTGAACTCAACATATCTACTACTATGTTTTTTGAAATGGTCTTTCACTTTTGTTGCGTTTTTATTGTTGCTAACGTGTTCCTTTAGTTTGTAATATAATATTTTTAAATAGAAAAAGAAGAGAACTATAACGCGTTTTAG
>CBDTZS010000288.1:0-2804 GCA_965364955.1 uncultured Tenacibaculum sp.
TACAGTTCGTTGCTCAATTCTCTTCTCATATTTATCACCTTGAAAAATACGTTGCACAAAAATTCCTGGAATATGTACTTGATTCGGATCTAACTCTCCTGCTGGCACTAATTCTTCAACCTCAGCGACTGTAATTGTTGCAGCGCCACACATATTCGGATTAAAATTACGTGCTGTTCCTTTAAAAATTAAATTCCCTGCTGTATCACCTTTCCAAGCTTTTACAAACGAAAAATCTGCTTTAAATGCAGGCTCTAACACATACATTTTTCCGTCAAACTCTCTTGTTTCTTTTCCTTCTGCAACTTCTGTTCCGTAACCTGCTGGAGTATAAAATGCAGGAAATCCTGCTTGTGCAGCTCTACATTTTTCGGCTAAAGTTCCTTGTGGTGTTAATTCAACCTCTAACTCACCTGATAACATTTGACGTTCGAATTCATCATTTTCTCCTACATATGAAGAAATCATTTTTTTAACTTGTTTATTTTGAAGTAATAAACCTAAACCAAATTCATCTACACCTGCATTGTTAGAAATACATGTAACATCTCGTACATTTAATTTTACTAACTCAGAGATTGCATTTTCTGGTATTCCACACAAACCGAAACCCCCTAACATAAAAGTCATTGAGTCTTTTACACCAGCGAGTGCCTCTTGCACATTGTTTACTTTTTTATTTATCATTGTAGTTGTTTGTTTAATACTAAAAAGACTCTTAAGTTCTCATCAAAAAAACAGGTTTGCTAAAAATCGATATCTCCTTCTTCAGTTTTTTTATCATCTCCCTTTTCATCATCTTCATCCTTTTTCTCTTTATTACAATTAAGGTTGATAGACAGTTTTCCTGGAGGTTTTTCAAAATCCTCCTGACTTATATTTAAACTTTTATCCGCATAACATTTTTGCATAAATAATGCCCATGTTGGTAATGACATTGCTGCTCCTTGCCCTTTTCCTATTCCTGCAAAATGAGTTGCTCTATCTTCACCACCTGTCCAAACACCAGTTGCTAAATTAGGTACAATTCCCATAAACCAACCGTCTGATTGATTTTGAGTTGTTCCTGTTTTTCCTGCTATAGGATTTGTGAAATTATATGGATGCCCCGTAATATAATCTGGATATTTATATGGTAAACGTAAACGAACACCAGAACCTTGTGTTGTTACTCCTTTCAATAAATCTAATACCACATATGATGACTCTTCACTTAAAACCTCTTTAGTTTCAGGTACAAATTCTTCTAATACGGTTCCGTTTTTATCTTCTATTCGAGTAATCATCATCGGGCTAACACGTAAACCCTTATTTGCAAAAGTTGAATATGCACTTACCATTTCTATTAATGATAAATCTACTGCACCTAAAGCAATAGAAGGGTTTGCTTCAATTTTTGATGTTATTCCCGCAGATTCTGCCAAACGTGCAACATTTATGGGAGAAACCTTATCAATTAATTGAGCCGTTATCACATTTACTGACCCTGCCAAAGCTGCCTTCAATGTTAATTCACCACCATATTTATTACTTGCATTTTTGGGAGTCCAATCTTCTGGCATTCCATATTTTTCTTTTGGAATTGTATATAAAACATTAGGTAATTTATCGCAAGGTGACATTTTTAACTGGTTGATCGCTGTCGCATATACAAAAGGCTTAAAAGTAGACCCAACCTGTCGTTTTTGCTGTTCTACTGCATCGTATTTAAAATACTTATTACTAATACCTCCTACCCAAGCTTTAATATGACCTGTTTGAGGTTCGATAGATACTAAACCTGAACGTAAAAAGTGTTTATAATAACGTATAGAATCATATGGTGTCATTACCGTATCACGATCTCCTTTCCATGAAAACACACGCATATCGGTATCTGTATTAAAAGACTTTTCAATTTCTTTTTCTGTTTTACCTCTAATTTTCATGCGCTTATAACGAACAGATCTTCGTTTAGCACGTTTCATACTATTTAAAATTTCCCTTTTATCTAAATCGTAAAAAGGTGCTGTTCTATTTCTCTCTTGCTCTTTAAAGAAAAAAGATTGCAAATTTGACATGTGCTCTCTACTTGCTTCCTCTGCATATTTTTGCATACGAGAATCAATAGTAACATATATTTTTAATCCGTCTTTATAAATGTTGTAAAATTCTCCATTATCCTTTGGATTCTTTTTAGCCCATCTTTTTAAACGTTGCTTTAAGTTTTCTCTAAAGTACGTTGCCAATCCATCACTATGACTCTCTGGTGTAAAGCTTATTTTTAAAGGTAATTTTTGCAATGAATCTTTTTCTTGCTGAGTTATAACTCCGCTTTTTTCCATTTGAGAAAAAACTACATTTCTACGTTGTAAAGATTTCTTTTTAGAACGTTCTCTGTGTGGATTAAACTGTCTTGGATTTTTTAACATCGCGACTAAAATAGCAGATTCTTGTATATCTAACTCTTTAGGTTCTTTGCCAAAATAAATACGTGCTGCAGAACGAATACCTGTTGCACTAAAAAGAAATCCTTGTGTATTTAAATACATCGTTGCTATTTCTTCTTTGGTATATTGTCGTTCTAATTTTACAGCAACTACCCATTCTTGCATTTTTTGAAGAACTCTTTTAATTTTATTGGAAGAAGCTCTTCCTGTAAAAAGATTTTTTGCTAATTGCTGAGTAATTGTACTTGCTCCTCCACCAGCGCCTAATTTCGAAACTGCTCTCGCTAAACCTCTAAAATCAATACCTGAATGTTCATAAAAACGTACATCTTCGGTAGCAACTAATGCTTTTATTAAATTTTGAGGTAAATCTTT
>CBDTZS010000289.1:0-2778 GCA_965364955.1 uncultured Tenacibaculum sp.
GTAACGCACGATAGATATTTCTTAGATAACGTTGCAGGTTGGATTTTAGAATTAGACAGAGGTGAAGGAATTCCTTGGAAAGGGAATTACTCTTCTTGGTTAGATCAAAAATCTACAAGAATGGCACAAGAAAGCAAAACTGCTTCTAAACGTCAAAAAACATTAGAGAGAGAGTTAGAATGGGTTCGTCAAGGAGCAAAAGGTCGTCAAACAAAACAGAAAGCGCGTTTGAAGAACTATGATAAGTTGATGAGTCAAGATCAGAAACAAACAGACGAGAAATTAGAAATATACATTCCTAATGGACCACGTTTAGGAACTAATGTGATTGAAGCAGCAGGTGTTTCTAAGGCATTTGGAGATAAGTTATTATATGATAATTTAGAATTTAATCTTCCGCAGGCAGGAATTGTTGGAATTATTGGGCCAAACGGTGCAGGTAAAACCACTATTTTTAAAATGATAATGGGAGAAGAAACTCCTGATGGCGGAAGCTTTAAAGTAGGTGAAACTGCTAAGATTGCCTATGTAGATCAAGCACATTCAAATATTGATCAAGAAAAATCTATCTGGGAGAATTTTTCTGAAGGACAAGATTTAGTAATGATGGGAGGAAAGCAAGTAAACTCTCGTGCCTATTTAAGTCGTTTTAATTTCGGTGGAAGTGAGCAAAACAAGAAAGTTTCTACACTTTCTGGTGGTGAGCGTAACCGATTGCATTTAGCAATGACTTTAAAAGAAGAAGGAAACGTTTTATTACTAGATGAGCCAACAAATGATTTAGATGTAAATACATTAAGGGCATTAGAAGAAGGTTTAGAGAACTTTGCGGGTTGTGCAGTAGTTATTAGTCACGATAGATGGTTTTTAGATAGAGTTTGTACTCATATTTTAGCTTTTGAAGGAAACAGTGAGGTTTATTTCTTTGAAGGTGGTTTTTCTGAATATGAAGAAAATAAGAAGAAACGTTTGGGTGGAGATTTAATGCCAAAACGAATTAAATATAGAAAATTGATTAGATAAGTTAAGCATCACTTATTGGTATAAAAAAACAAAACTCGAAGTTAGCAAGCTTCGAGTTTTTCTTTCTTTTTCATTTAACAATTCTCCCACCAATTTAAACTGTTTAGTAAATAGTTCTTCATAGTTTGTGATTTGTGTTAAAGCTATGTTAATTTCAATAATCATGCCGAAAATTTAGTTTTCTGCTAATTTTATTGATGTATTGATAGTGGAAAAGATAAGTTATTACACATGTGTTATATAGTTAATTGATTTGTAGAGATTTATGAAAGTAATACAGATTTGTCGTTTCTATTTTTTAGATAAAATATTAATCTAACTATAGATCTAGTATAAGAGTCGTTAGCTATAAATAGGCATTATCATTTATCGGATTTTGTTAAGATTCACAGAACTTTGAAGTTAACACAAAACCCCTATCTTTTTTCACATTATTGTGGTGCGTTTTTTTAATTTATTAATAATTTTGTTATTTTTTTTTCATAATTTTTTTCCAGAAAAGGATATATCCTCTTTTTATTTTCATACTCTCCTTTTAAGATGACACAAAACGAAGTTCACTAAATAGAGAGAAGAATCAAATTAAACTAAAAAGAAAAACCTCACCAAATAGGTGAGGTTTTAATGCTATAAGTTTTGTGAATATTTAATTGTGAAAAGCAGTATTATGTGCTAAATCTCCTGCACAGCTGTTACATTTTCCTGCTGCATCTCCGCCAACAGCACAACCATTTTTACACGTGTAATGATATTGCCCTGCAGCGTTTGGTCCAGAAGCGGGCTGCACCACAGGTGTTGATATTGGTGTCGTAGCAGGATTGTTTGGTTTGTTATGAAACCCTTGGTTATGTGCAAGAGCAGTATTACATACTGGGCAAGCACCTTTAATACCTGAAGTGCCTCCTTTACATTTTTTAGGACATATATAATGTGCTCCGCCTATAATGCCAGTTGTAGCATTACTAGTACCTGGAAGTGTAGGAATTGGACGTTCGTTAAAAGGGATGTTTAGGGGATGTGTAGTTGTTTTTTTGTCTTCTTTTTTACAAGAATAAAAACACACTATTAACAAAGCGAATATTGGAATCAATTTTTTCATACTCAAATATATAAAAAAAATCCTTCTCAAGTAGGTGAGTATTTTTCTAAATAATATTGATTTGTCATTACGAGTATGAATGACATAGAAACCTCAATAAATTAAGGATATAACTCCATTATAATCAGTTTCACTCATAGTTTTGAAAAGCATAAAAAAACCGAAGTAGATTACTTCGGTTTTAAAATATATAATATAGTAATTTCTATAAATTAGGAATCACTAATTCTTGACCTGGATGAATAACATCGGCAGATTTTAATATGTTTGTGTTTGCAGCAAAAATTTCTTTGTAATTCATTGCGTTTCCATAATAGTGTTTTGCAATTTTACCTAAAGTATCTCCGCTTTTTACAGTATGGTTTGCAAATACAGTAGTGTCTTCAATCTCAATGTTTGCAACAATATCAGAAGGGTTATCTCCACCAACTGCTTTTATTGCATCCCACATTAGATTTTTTTCATATTGATTTTTTGCTGTTCCAGCAACATGTAAAACACCATTTTCTTCTTTTACATCTCCATTTTTAATGTCTAATTCTTGACCTAAATCTAAAACACTTTGATATTTTGCTTTCATTCTATTTTTTTTATTGTTAATAATTACCGAAATATACAAAAAAAACTGAAGCATTTTGCTTCAGTTTTTCGATTAA
>CBDTZS010000290.1:0-2770 GCA_965364955.1 uncultured Tenacibaculum sp.
AAAAAACAATTTAATATTGATGGAGAAATTGTTGTTTTAGAAGCGGGACAATCGATTAAAATAGAAAAAGGTGTACGAATTCAATATTCAAATCCGTTTAAAGCCCCTTGTGAATATTTAGCAGCCTGTTTACCAGATTTTTCTATTGATTTAGTGAATAGAGAAGAGGGTTAAAGAGTTAAAATTGTTAGTAAAACTCCTAAAAGAATTGCTGTAAATTTCTTGAAATTAAACTTGTGGTTTTCTGAGCTTTCAAAAAGTATGATAGTAGAAATGTGAAGAAAAACTCCAATAATTAAAGCTGTTATTTCTGTGTGATATTGGTTAAAGAAACTAACTTTATCAGAAACTAAAACTCCTAATGGGCTCATTAAAGCAAAGAAACTTAAAAAGAAAATCACCGTTTTTTTACTGTAATTCGTTTGCAGTAAAAAGGTTGTTAAAACAACTGCGATTGGTATTTTATGAACAATAATAGCCCAAAGTAAATTGTCGCCAGCATGGTGTATTGGCAATCCTTCAGAAAAAGCATGAATACATAAGCTAACAAATAATAACCAAGGAAATTTTGAGGTATCAGAGTGTACATGAATATGCCCGTGTTCGGCACCTTTAGAAAAAGATTCTAAAACTGATTGGATAATAATTCCAACTAAAATTAAAATTCCAATTTTCTTTGCGTTATCAGCATCTATATAAACTTCGGGTAATAAGTGTAAAATAGTGACAGATAGTAAATAAGCACCACTAAAAGCCAATAGCAAACGAACATGCTTATTATTAGGTTTTAATATTAAAACTAGTAAAGAACCAACTAAAACGGATATTATTAATAAGATATAACTCATTCGGCAATTAAAATTAATCTATCAGAAGTATTTTTATCAAAACTATTTAAACTATAGTCTCCAAAAACATGTTTTATTTTTAAGTTAGCCTTTTCAAAATACGTTTCCATTTTATCTAAGGTTAAAAATTTTACTTGTTCGCTATAAGAATGTTGTTTCTCATCAGCAATAAAAGAAATGTGTTTTAGTATAAATTCATTTTTGATTTCTCTTTTAATATTAAACTCAATACCGTCTATAGTTTTAACTTCGTCTTTTACTAAAGAATTTTTTACTTTTTCAACATTTAAAAAATCTAAAACGAATACACCATTTTCTTTTAATCCGTTTTTTACGCTTTTTAAAATAGCAATATCTTCATTGTCATCGTCAAAATAGCCAAAGCTCGTAAATAAGTTAAAAACAGCATCGTATTTGTTTACTATCGGTTCTCGCATGTCCCAAACTTCAAAAGCAAGCGACTCATTTTCAAACTGTTTAGCATATTCAATGCTATTGTTGCTTAAATCGCCACCAGTAACTTTATAACCTAAGGAGTTTAAATACACTGCATGACGTCCTTTTCCGCAAGGCAAATCAACAATATGACTCGATTTAGGTAACTTTAAAAACGAGGTTATATTTCGCATAAAAAACTGCGCATCGGCATCGTTTCTATGTTTATATAATGTGTGATAATAAGAAGTATCGAACCACGAAGTAAACCAGTCTGTTGTTTTCATAACTATAAAGTCTGCAAAAATACATAAATCTTACGTTTTTTATATTGAAACAAGAAAAGATTAACTTCAACCCAAAATTAACAGTACTTTTGCAGTGAAATTTTACAGTTACATGGAAAAAGATTTTAAAATGACTGCCATTACTATGGCAGGTTTAGAGGGAGTATTAGCAGAAGAATTAAGAAGTCTTGGTGCTCAGGATGTTAAAGAAGGAATACGTAATGTAGCTTTTAAAGGAGATACAGGGTTTATGTATAAGGCAAATATTGCTTTACGTACTGCTATTCGTATTTTAAAGCCAATTAAAAAGAGTAAGATTTTTGATGAAGAAGATTTATACGAAGCAATACAACGTGTAAAATGGGATAAATACATAGATGTTGATGGTACTTTTGCTATTGGAGCAGTGGTGAATTCTAAAAATTTTACAACCAATTCACATTATATTAGTTTGAAATCGAAGGATGCTATTGCTGATTACTTTATGAGCAAGTATAAGAAGCGTCCGAATGTAGATTTAAAATACCCTGATGTTAAAATTCATATTCATATTCATAATGAATGGTTAACTATTTCTTTAGATTCTTCAGGTGATTCACTTCACAAAAGAGGATATAGAAGTGCAACTAATATTGCGCCAATTAACGAAGTATTAGCTGCAGGACTGGTTTTACTATCTGGTTATAAAGGAGAAGAAAATTTTATCGACCCAATGTGTGGTTCGGGTACTATATTAATTGAAGCTGCAATGGTGGCTAATAATATACCAGCAAACATTAACCGTAAGCATTTTGCTTTTGAAAATTGGAAAGATTACGATGAAGAATTGTATTTCGTAATTCAGGATGCTTTACTAAAAAAAATTACAAGCTCGCATTTTAAAATAATGGGGTTTGATAAAGCTCCGTCGGCGGTTACGAAGGCAAAACAGAATATTATTAATGCCAATTTAGAAGAATTTATAGGGATACATCACGTAAACTTTTTTAACTCTAAAAAAGAAGTGTTTGGTAAAACAACAATTCTATTTAATCCACCTTATGGTGAGCGTTTAAATATTGATGTTGAAGAGTTTTATAAAAAAATAGGTGATACTTTAAAGCATAACTATCACGATTCAACAGCGTGGATGATTACTTCTGATGCAGAAGCGTTAAAGCATGTTGGTTTACGTACTTCAATGAGAATACCGCTTAAAAA
>CBDTZS010000291.1:0-2764 GCA_965364955.1 uncultured Tenacibaculum sp.
TAGTTAAGAAAGGAAATAAAAAACCCACTTCTTTGAGAGGTGGGAAAATTGCTATGAAAAAGAAAAAACTTAAGACGTCTCTTAAGAAGTTTCAAACTTAAGTTTAATTATTTAGATAGTAAAAAGAAATAGCAAAAAAATAACTGTAGAAAAATGAATGTAAAAAAGAAAGCTCCCGTAGGAGCAATCATATTGTATTTGTTTGAAGGGATTTTATAAAGAGAATTAATTACACTAAATAGAACAGTTAAGTTCTTGATTACCCTAAAAAATAAAAATTTTAAAACTGTAGAATTATGAAATCTCAAGTACCGATATTTTTTTATTCACCGTTTCAAGATTTGTTAAGTGTTCAATTAAGAATTGTTGATGTTTGTTTTTTATAAATTCATCAGTAGTGTTATCTGTAATACGGAAATGATAATTAAAACATTCAGTATGATGTTGAGCAATTTTATTGAGACGAAATAATTTAAGATTTACAAGTAATTTTTTCATAATCGGAAGTTTTTTTATTAATAACAATTAAAAAGTTAAAATCCCTAATTCAAAATTTAAACAAACTGTAGTTTCTAAAATAAAAAAAGGAACTATTGCAGTTCCTTTTTAATTAGTAATATATAATCCCCCCGAATCATAGATGACATCTATAAGATACATAAATAAAAGGAGGTCACAAAAAAAATAAACTAACTGTAGTTATCAGATCTAATAAAACCGAAAAGCTCTTTGACATAATTGTGGTAAGTAAAACGAATTTTATCTCTAGTGAATTTAATATTTTATTTTCCTTATAAAGAAAGACAAGATGTTCTGTTATCCAGAAATATCAACTTAATAAACAATATATTTGTTTAGATATAACTAGTTGTCGGTAATTAAAAAAACGAAACTCAGAATCATAATGAAAAAATATCTTGAAACTTTTAATCTATTTAATAATCAAGAAATTGAGGAATTCTTAGCTATTTCTAAGTTTAGAAAATTAAAGAAAAATGATTTTTTCATAAAGCAAGATGAAATTTGTGATAATCTATCTTTTGTTAAATCTGGAATATTTCGTTCTTTTTATTATTCCAATTCTGATGACCAAATTACATATTGCTTCACTTTCCAAAATAGTTTATTAATGGCTTATTCCTCATTTATATCTGGGGGGAAATCTAAAGAGAATCTACAGGCAATTTGTGACGCAGAAATTATCTCAATCCCAAAAAAGGAGTTAGAGACTTTAGCTAAATCTAATACAAAATGGTTAGAATTTTCGAAAATAATTGCGGAACAAGAATATGTTGATTTAGAAAGGTGGATTTTTAATCATCAAAAAGATAAAGCTCAACAACGTTATTTAGAATTATTAACAAAACAACCTAAATATATTCAACAAATACCCTTACAGCACATTGCTTCTTATTTAGGTATTACTCCTAGACATTTAAGTAGAATAAGAGCAAACATCTCTTATTAGACAAATGTCCTACAACGGAAACTTAATCTCTTAATAAATTTGCATCTGATTTAACTAAAACAAATATCAGATGAAAACAATAATTTTAATTGGAGCAAATGGAAAAATGGGTAAAGCAGCTTTAACGGGTTTAGGAAACCACAAAGTTGTAACTGCGGGACGTTCTGCTGACAGCTGTGACTATCAAGTTGATATTACTAATGAAGAGTCTTTAAGGAAACTATACAAAAATGTAGGGCACTTTGATGCTGTTGTAAACACCGTTGGCGTTTGTGAATATGCTAATTTTACCGAAATGACTGAAGAACAATGGATGAGTACCATTTTAAGTAAAATGATGGGGCAAATCAATATTGTTCGTATAGGTCAAGAATATATCGCAGATAATGGTTCATTTACACTAATTACAGGAGTTCTAAATGTCAAACCGATTCCTTTTGCTATCGCGGATGCAACTACAAGTGGAGCAATTGATACATTTGTTAAATGTGTTGCGTTTGAAATGCCAAGAGGTATCCGTGTAAACTCGATAAATCCAACTGTTTTAGAAGAAGCTTGGGAAGTATATGGTGAAATGATGCCTGGTTTTCAACCTGTTCCTGGAGTATTAGTAGGAAAAGCTTTTGAACGTTCTGTAGACGGATTCATTAGTGGTCAAGTAATTTATGTAGATGCTTAAATAAAAACTACCGCGAACAACATGTATAAATAATATATTACTTACCACATATCAACACCTAAACAGTGTTGATTTTTTTATGCCAAAAATTAAGTAAACGAATATTAATAAAACTGTAGTTAAGATGAGTGAAAAAGCAAAAAAAGTAATCAATATAATTCGTAAACGTGAAGATTTTCATCATCAAAGAGTTGTTTTCTGTAGAGAACAAAAGATGAGTTTAGATGTAATTAAACACGAAGAAATTGAAAATGAATTAAGATGTGTATGCTCATTATTAATAGCTGAATTTGAAACAGGATATATTAATTAATGTGTAGAATTATGAAAGAATTTGAAATTGATTGGGATGATTTTTTATTATGATATGAAAAGCAACAAACATTAAAACTGTAGTTTTTTAAAACAAAAATAGCTCCGAGGGAGGAGCCATATAAACAAAAAGGGGATTAAATTTTAAACTATGCAGTAAAGATAATATAAGAAGACAGTTGAATTTTTAAAATTTAGATGAACGGCATGTAAGTATCGACGGAAAGCATAATAATATATATAAACAAACTGTAGTAAAAAGAAAAGAAGCAGCACCCCTTCAAATAATGCTTCTTTTCTTTAAG
>CBDTZS010000292.1:0-2763 GCA_965364955.1 uncultured Tenacibaculum sp.
ACTTCATCATAAGCATCAGCAACAGCTTCCATAACCGCTTCACTCATTGTTGGGTGCGGGTGAATTGTTTTTAATACTTCATGACCAGTAGTTTCTAACTTACGACCTAAAACAGCTTCAGCAATCATATCGGTAACACCTGCACCAATCATATGACAACCTAACCATTCACCGTATTTAGCATCAAAAATTACTTTTACAAATCCGTCAGGAGTACCAGAAGCTTTTGCTTTACCAGAAGCAGAGAATGGAAATTTACCAACTTTTAATTCATATCCTTTTTCTTTTGCTTGTTCTTCGGTTAAACCAACAGAAGCAATTTCTGGAGTAGCATACGTACAACCAGGAATATTTCCGTAGTCGATAGCTTCAGTATGTATACCAGCTAATTTTTCTACACAAGTAATACCTTCAGCAGAAGCAACGTGTGCCAATGCAGGACCAGGAGTAACATCTCCAATAGCATAATATCCAGGAATATTCGTTTGATACCAGTCGTTTACTAAAATCTTATCTCTATCAGTAATAATACCAACATCTTCTAAACCGATGTTTTCAATATTTGTTTTAATTCCAACAGCTGATAATAAAATGTCTGCTTCTAAAACTATTTCTCCTTTTTTGGTTTTAACGGTTGCTTTTACTCCGTCACCAGAAGTATCAACAGATTCTACAGAAGAACTTGTCATTACTTTAATTCCGGCTTTTTTGAAAGAACGTTCCATTTGTTTAGAAACATCTTTATCTTCTACAGGAACGATATTAGGCATAAACTCTACAACAGTAACATCTGTTCCCATTGAGTTGTAAAAATGCGCGAATTCAACTCCAATAGCACCAGAACCCACAACAATCATAGATTTTGGTTGGCTAGGTAAACTCATTGCTTCACGATATCCGATTACTTTTTTACCATCTTGTGGTAAGTTAGGTAATACTCTAGAGCGAGCACCAGTAGCGATAATAATATTATCAGCGCTATACTCAGTTACAGATCCATCTTCAGCAGTAACATCAACTTTTTTACCAGTTTTAATTTTACCAAAACCGTCGATAATATCAATTTTGTTTTTCTTCATTAAAAAAGCAACACCTTTGCTCATTCCTTCAGCAACACCACGACTACGTTTAATAACAGCTTCGAAATCTTTATCGATTGCTTCTGCTTTTAAACCATATTGATCTACATGTTTTAAGTAATCATAAACCTGAGCAGATTTTAACAATGCTTTGGTAGGAATACATCCCCAGTTTAAGCAAATTCCACCTAAGTTTTCTTTTTCAATTACTCCAACTTTAAATCCTAATTGAGATGCTCTAATTGCAGTTACATATCCTCCAGGACCACTTCCGATTATTAATACGTCGTATTTCATGTGTATGTTTTTATTGTTGTTTGTTTATTCTTTTTATTTATGTCACTTCGAGTGATTTTATTTTCAAAATCATATCGAGAATTTTGGCGTTCGAGCGGACTTTCACTACTCGCTTTTTTAGTTTTGTTCTCGATACAAATTTATTCTTCATAAATTTACTCGAACTGACAACTAAAAAGAGCTCAAACACACCGTTCAATCCCTAACGCGTGTACTTGTTAATTTTCTACATTCTCTCAGGAACCTGAATACCTAATAAATTAAATGCTGATTTTATAGTATCGGCTACCTTTTTAGATAACTGAACTCTAAATACTTTTTTATCTTGATTTTCTTCTCCTAAAATATGCACGTTTTGGTAGAAAGAATTAAATTCTTTAACCAATTCATAGGTGTAATTAGCAATAACTGCTGGTGAATAATTCTTAGCAGCTTGCTGAATTATTTCAGGATATAATTCTAATTGTTTTATTAGTTCCTTTTCTTTGGCATGTAACTCAATCGTAACTTCTTTAGAACAGTCAAAATCTGCTTTTCTTAAGATTGATTGAATTCTAGCATAGGTATATTGAATAAAAGGACCTGTATTTCCTTGAAAATCTACCGATGCTTTTGGATCGAACAAAATTCTCTTTTTAGGATCTACTTTTAAAATAAAATATTTTAAAGCGCCTAATCCGATAATTCTATACAGTTCTTCTTTATCTTCGTCAGAATATCCTTCTAATTTCCCTAATTCTTGTGAAATTGTACGCGCAGTATTGGTCATTTCGACCATTAAATCATCAGCATCAACAACAGTTCCTTCACGAGATTTCATTTTCCCAGAAGGTAAGTCTACCATTCCGTAACTTAAATGATGTAGTTGTTCTGCCCAAGAATAGCCTAATTTCTTTAAGATTAAGAATAAAACCTTAAAATGATAATCTTGTTCGTTACCAACGGTGTATACCATTCCACCAACATCAGGCATGTCTTTAGAACGCTGAATAGCCGTACCAATGTCTTGAGTCATGTAAACTGCTGTTCCGTCTGAACGTAACACTAGTTTTTCATCTAAACCATCATCCGTTAAATCGCACCAAACAGAACCGTCTTCTTTTTTAAAGAAAACACCACTTTTTAAGCCTTCGTCAATAACATCTTTTCCTAATAAATAGGTGTTACTTTCGTAGTATAATTTATCAAAATCTACTCCAATACTCTTATAAGTAACGTCAAACCCTTTATAAACCCAAGAATTCATTTCTTTCCACAAGTCAACGACTTGAGGTAAGCCATTTTCCCAATTACGTAGCATTTTTTGTGCTTCTAAAATAAGAGGCGCTTGCTTTTTTGCTTCTTCTTCCGTTTTACCTTCAATAATTAATTGCGCTATTTCTTTTTT
>CBDTZS010000293.1:0-2747 GCA_965364955.1 uncultured Tenacibaculum sp.
AATATACCCAATTCAACTACATAAAAAACAATTAAGCAATGAATAAAGAATACATCGAATTTAAAAGAGAAAGAGATTTAGGAGCTATCATTACCGATGCTTTTAAGTTTATAAGATTAGAAGGAAAACAATTCTTTTTAACGATATTAAAAATAGCTGCAATACCTATTCTAATAGCAGTAGTAGCGATGATATATTATATGATGTCTATCTCGTCATTAATGTCGGAAGATACAAGTGGAGTTATAGGAATTCTTACTTCTGCATTGATTATGATGTTAGCATATTTAGTTGCTTTTGTATTTATCAATTTGGCAGGAATGCATTATATAAAATCATATATTGAAAACAACGGAGCTGTAAATCAAGAAGAAATTTCAAACAACACCAAAGAACGCTTTTGGTCTTTTACAGGTTTTAGTATTTTAGTATTTCTAATAGTTCTAGCAAGTGCTTTATTGTGTTTTTTTCCAGTATTTTATACAGGAATAGTATTGTCTTTAGGGGCTTCAATATTAGTTTTTGAAAATGAATCTGCAACTTCAACAATTGGTAAATGTTTTAGTTTTATCAATGGGCATTTTTGGGAAACTTTCGGAGTTATCATAGTTGTAGGTCTTTTGGTAGGTGTTCTAGGATACATTTTTCAAATTCCAGCAACGATATATCAGCTAGTAAAAATGGGGATTGGACTTAATAATGAAGACCCAACTGCTATTTTTGGTTTGTTTAGCGACCCTATTTATTTATTATTAAATTTAGTTTCTATTGTAGGTCAATTAATGTTTTATTCAATCACTTTAATAACCAACGTATTTATATATTTTGATATTAACGAGCAGAAAAATTTAACAGGAACTATTGAAAAAATAGATGGCTTAGGTCAGTAATATTTTGAAATACCTACTTTTTTACATAGCATTTTTATTGGTTTCTTTTTCTGTGTTTTCGCAAACAACAGAAAAGAAAGTTCCCTTTGATGAATCATTCATTGAATTAAAGAAATTCGACGCAAAAAAAATAGCAGTATATAAACAGCAAGATGAATTTATATATGTTGTTGAAAAACGAGAACCTACTATTTTAGAAAAAGCATGGAACTGGTTTAAACGAACGATAAAGAAAATATTGAGTTATATTTTTGATGATATTAAACCAGCTGTAGGTTTTTTATGGAGTCTGTTTAGAATTTTACCATATATAATAGCCGTTTTAGTATTGTACTTTATCATTAAATTCTTTTTAAAAGTAAACGCTCGAAATATTATAGCAGGTAAAACGGCAAAATCGATTGTAAATTTATCTGATGAAGAAGAGTTAATAAGAGATAGAGATTTACCAAAGTTAATTAAGGAAGCTATAAAGGATGGGAATTACAAATTAGCGACTCGCTATTATTATTTACTGTTATTAAAAAGCTTATCAGAAAAAGAATTGATTTCTTGGCAGCAAGAAAAAACAAATGAAGATTATATAAAAGAATTGTCATCAAACAAAAGCTTGCATAAAGAGTTTGAAACACTAACACATTTATATGATTATGTTTGGTATGGGGAATTTTTAATTGATAAAGAAAAATTTTTACAAGCAGAAGCGAACTTTAAAAAAGTGATTGCTAAAATTTAAGATTTTGGATAAAAAACTAAAAATATATATTGGTTTATTGGTATTTATTGTGCTTGGTATTATATATATCGAGTCGATAAAACCAAAAGAAATTAATTGGTTTCCAAGTTACGATGCGAAACACAAAATACCGTATGGAACTTATATATTGCATAAAGAAATACCATCATTATTTTCTAAGAAAGGAGTGAGAGATGTGTATCAGTCTCCGTATTTGTTTTTAAAAGATTCTACGAATAAAGGGACTTATTTTTTTGTTGATGGTAACTTGAATTTTGGAAAAGAAGAGTTTAATGAATTACTTAAGTTTGTAAATAGAGGAAATGATGTTTTTATGTCCACCAACGGTGTACACATAGATACGCTGAATGTTAAAACAAAACAATTAAGTACCACAGCTTTTGAAGAAAAAGCATATCATAAAATAGCGAATAAAAATTTAGATACCAACGAATACCATTTCGATAGAGATTTTCCGAAGGCTTACTTTTCTAAAATAGATACTTTAAATACTACCATTTTAGGTGAGTTAATTATTAAAAATGAAAAGGATTCCATTGTAAGCTGTGAACCAAATTTTATTAAAACTAAATACGGTAAAGGAAATTTTTATTTGCATACATTTCCGAAGGCATTTACCAATTATAATATGCTTTTAGATACGAATTATAGGTATGTATCGAGTGTGTTGTCGTATTTGAATACTAATAGTTCTGAGGATAGCAATACAGGTTCTAGTAGCAGTTCTACTATTCTTTGGGATGCCTATTATAAAACAGGAAAAAGTGGTATAAGTTCACCAATGCATTATATTTTAAGTTCGAAACATTTAAAATGGGCGTATTACATCGCTTTAATAGGTGTATTAATTTTTGTGGTTTTTAAAGGGAAGAGAAATCAGCGATTTATACCTGTAATTACGCCTTTAAAAAACCAAACGTTGGCATTTACAAGAACTATTGCGAATATGTATTATGAAAAATCGGATCACAAAAATATAGCAATTCATAAAATAAATTACTTTTTAGAATATATAAGAATTACACACCGATTATCAACTTTAAAAATTGATGCTTCTTTTTATAAAAAGTTAGCCAGTAGGAGTGGTAATTCATTCGAAA
>CBDTZS010000294.1:0-2727 GCA_965364955.1 uncultured Tenacibaculum sp.
TAACCTCATTGCTACTAACTTCTTTTAAAGGTTAGCGTCATTGCGACTAAAAGGAAGCAATCTCATTTTCTTTTTAAATACGAACCTCATTGCGACTAACTTCCTTTAAAGGTTAACGTCATTGTGACTAAAAGGAAGTAATCTCATTTTTTTTCTTAAAACAACTTATTCATTATCTCTCATAATGAATGGATTGACATGTCTTTGCGGAAAACCACCTCTAAAACTGCGGACATCCCTAATGCTTCCTCTTATCTTATTTGTAGGTTTATAGCATAGCTAAATTGTAAACAACTATACGTTTTATTTTATAAATAAAAGGACTACTAGTGTTCTTATGAGTAGTTATCACTCATTTTAACCAACTATTATGGCATCAAAAAATTATAAGTAACCAAATCTTTTTACATAAAAAAGTTGACTGAATAATTAACGAACTAAAAGTTATAAAAACGTATGGTAACATCTGTACATAATTAATTGCACGTTTTTGCTACAAACATATATTCATTGCCAAAACGTATAATCGAATGAAGTCAATCGATTAGCAAGTGAAGGTTATTTAGAACAGGCTCGAATACCACATTTAAATAAAAAAGTAAGAAACATGCTTACAATACATAAGAGTATACATTTAATTTTAACAAACATAATCATCAAGTAAAAAATTTAACTATGGCGCTAATTTTAAGGGATAATGAAAATAACTGGGAAAATGGAATTATTCCATATGAAATCAACATTGAAAGTTTCACAAACAATACAATAACTGAAATTAATAAGGCTATTGCACATTGGGTTACCAAAACTAATTGGAAGTTAATTCAAAGAAATGGGCATGAAAATTATGTTGAATTTATTTTCGGAGACAAAAACTGGAGTGAAGTTGGCAAAATAGGTGGAAAGCAAAATATTATTCTTACCAACACTGCCAATGTTGGTACTGTAACTCACGAAATTGGGCATTGCGTAGGGTTTAAACATGAGCATACCAGAAATGATAGAGATAATTATGTAGTTGTTATGGAAGACAGAATTCGCCCAGATAAAGCAGGTAATTTTCAAAAAGTTTCTGTCGATAAGTATAAAGACTATGGAGAATATGATTATGATTCAATAATGCATTATAACAAGGATTCATTCTTAGAAACTAAAAAAATAAATTTAGGAAAAGGCTGGACTATATCAGAGTTTTATCACACAAGTGAGGGCGTAAACTTGTTTTTGATGAATAAACAAGGAAGAGTTAGAATTTATAGAATGAATACAAATTTTCTTGGAAGAGAATTAGAAAGATATCAGTGGACTCAAGACTGGACTACAGCTAAATTTCATGAAATAAACGGAAAAACGTATCTATTTCTATTAAAAGAAAGAGGAACTAGTGCTTCAGGTCATAATGTTGTTATACATGAAGTAAATGCAGATGGATCCATTGGTAAAGTGATTGAAAGTCATAATTACTCTGAAGGTTGGAGCAATGTTGAATTTTATAAAATCAACGAGGTAACTTACAGGCTTATGTCAAAAAAGAAAGGGTTTAGTTCTTTTAATAAAAATTTTCATATTGACAAAATGAATAATGACGGAACCGTTGGTGCTAAAGTTAAACATTACAAATGGACAGAAGGCTGGACTACTGTAAAATTTTATGAGGTAAATGGAATAACTTATCTATTTCTATTAAAAGAAAAAGGGAAAAGTACTTCAGGTCATAATGTTGTTATACATAAAGTAAATGTAGATGGAACTATTGGTGGAGTGGTTCAAAGTCATGATTATTCAGAAGGTTGGACTAATGTAGAGTTCTGTGAAATAAATAATCAAACTCATAGACTTATGTCAAAAAAGGAAGGGTTTAGTTCTTTTAATAAAAATTTTCATATTGATAAAATAAATAGTGATGGAACCGTTGGTGCTAAAGTAGAATATTACAAAAAGGATGAAGGCTGGTCTGAAGTAAAATTCTTTGAAATTAATGGAAAGTTACGTTTGTTCTTGCTTAAGGAATTAGAAGACGGTATAAATATATTTGAAATGAAAGATAATGGAGAAATTGGTGCCGATTTTATCATTGAACCTAGAATTAATATTTATGCTCCTGAACCAGATGCTGTTTATAGCAATCATGGAAATGAAATTCTTGTACCTTATAATCAAATGAGAATAAACACAATGGGTATTCACAAGATATTATCTCCACTTGATATTGATGCTGCAAATTCATTAATATAAATAATTAAAAAGCAGAAATACATAAAAATAATAGCGGTTTTAGTGAAGAATTCAAAGTAATTATTTTCTACAAAAACTCATTGCTTAGCTGAAAATAAATACGCACAAATCCGCTATTATTCTTATACTTAACACTAGCAGAAACTTGATCTGTATTAAAGTATGTATACACAAATCAAAACGCATAATAGAACAATATAAAAGTAGATAAAGACACCTTGTTTTGACCACTTCATTAACATATAACACAAAAAGGCGACTAAAAGGAAGTAATCTCTATTTTTTTCATAAAACAACTTATTCATTATCTCTCATAATGAATGGATTAACACGTCTTTGCGGAAAACCACACTTTAAACTACGGATATCCCCAATGCTACCTCCTATCTTATTTGTAAGTTTATAACTAAACTATAAAACGACTCCTAATAGTTCTGATATCCCTTTTATTTCATGTGATAAAAGGAGTAATAATGTTCTTATTAGTAGTTG
>CBDTZS010000295.1:0-2695 GCA_965364955.1 uncultured Tenacibaculum sp.
ATTCAAATTTGTCCAAATGTATGGTATGAGATGTTTTATATGTTTTTCCAAAGCTGAGTTAAAGTGCTAAATGTTTGTTTATGAAGGAATTGTTATTTCTGGTGTTGTAGAATTATTTGATGATTCAGAAGGCGAAGACAGTGTTGACATAGATGAATTTGTAGACTAAAGACAAAAATAATTATTCAATTTCAAAAAAGTAATAAATACTAATACCAAATGAAAATCTGTTTTATAATGTACCCTTGGGAAAATGTAAATCCTAAGCAAGATTCTACTCTTAGAATGATTCATGAACTTGCTGTTCGCGGACACGAAGTTGCTATAACATATCCATCTAATTTGACAATTCGAGATAGTGTTACATTGAGTTTGTGCAAAACTATCATTAGTCAAGATAAAGTATCGAATAGTATACCATCATTTTACAAGTCGGTTAAATTTCATAAAGAAATGAAACCTTTACAGCATTTTGATGTAATATTTATGAGGGATAATCCACCTATGGATCCATTGGTACTTAACTTTCTTGATTCTATAAAAGACGATGTATTTATATCAAAAGCATTCCGATTGGGAATATCAAGTAAAGTCTAAACTATTGGATAAAACAATGGATTCCTCAATTCTTAAAGTTGATAAAGAGTTATATAGTTTATTAAAAAAGTTTGAATTGTTAGCTTTTGTTAATCCAATAAATAACATATCTGAAAAAAAACGATTTTTAAAAAATAAATGTACTGAAATACCAAAGTTCAAATACAACCCTATTCGTATAAACCCATTTGAGCTAAAACAAAAATTAAGCAATTTACGTGTACAAGATATTTCTGATGTAACGATTCGTCATTTGTATGAATCTGTTATTAATAGCTCTTTTGATAAAATAGATTTGCTATCTACATTAGATACACCTAAATTCTTATATAATTCGCTACGTTATTTTGGTCGCCCATCAAAAAAGGATATTCAAAATGCGCATTATTTTTTGCACTTGCCCGATGTAGCAGGTGAACCTAAAAGATCGCCTAGTTTAGGGGTTGAAGAAGCTATGGTTTCATTTAAAGAAGGTCTTGAGAGCTATGGCTTTAAAAGCAAAATAGAGAAAAGTAATCGAGTTATTTCACAAGTAATGGTTTTAAATGCAAAAAAAACTATTTTATTTAGACCCGACGCAAAATTTTCAAGAGGTCAAATAGACGCACTTGTTGAACACGAAATAGGTGTTCATATGGTTACAACAATGAATTCTAATGCTCAAAAACTGAATATTTTCAATCTTGGACTTCCTGTTAATACCATGACCCAAGAAGGTCTTGCTATATTAGCTGAATATCTTAGTGGTAACATTTCAATGAAACGACTAAAGAAGTTAGCATACAGAGTTATCGTGGCAGATATGATGTGTAATGGAGCAGATTTTGTTGAGTGCTATAGCTTTCTTGTAAACGATCATGGTTTGGATAAAGATGATGCATTTAGTGTAGTTACAAGAATATTCAGGGGTGGAGGCTTTACAAAGGATTATTTATACTTAAGTGGCTTTGTGAAAATTTTACGCTTCTGGGAAAACGATAATGATTTAAGTCCTTTATTAATAGGTAAAACTTCTCTTGATTTTTATCATACAATTAATGAAATGATGGAAAGAGAAATGATTCAGAAACCAATTTATACTACACATAGTTTTAACGATCCAAAACTTGGTAGAAATAATGATATATATGAATATATTTTAAGTGGTCTTAAGTAATAGCTGTTTAGTTGTATTATAAATAATGTACTAAGGCCATTGTTCTGTTTTAATGAATTATATTCAACATTAGTCAAAGTTAAAAGGATTTAGAACGAAACTAAATCCTTTTTCAAAAACTTCTAATATCAACGATATCTCCGTTTTTTAATTGATTTTCAATATCGATTTTATAAATGGAGTCTGCTACAAAATCAGGGGTGTATAGTTCGTTGTTCTCTTTTAAATCTATAAAACGTTGTAAACTCTTAAAATCAGCTTCCTTAGTACTTCTAATTTGAGACTGCATGTTTGTGTCTACAACTCCCGGATAAATTGAAACACATTTTACACCGTTTTCAATATCAGATTGCTCTGTTGCAATAGCTTTAGTCATTATATCTATTGCTGCTTTAGAAGTACAATATACAGACCAACCTTGATACGGACTTT
Source organism: uncultured Tenacibaculum sp. (assembly GCA_965364955.1). GTDB lineage: Bacteria > Bacteroidota > Bacteroidia > Flavobacteriales > Flavobacteriaceae > Polaribacter. Next base: position 2,186 of record CBDTZS010000295.1, read on the forward strand.
TCGCTGCCCCAGATGAAATGTTTATGATTTGTTTTTTACAAGATAATGGCTGCGTTAACTTGATAAATAAACTAGATAAAATAAGTGGAATAGTAGTATTCAATTGAATAGATTTAGAAATATCACTAGCTTCTAAATTTTCTAAATTAGATATTTCTCCTAATCGACCTGCATTATTAACTAAGGTAATTGATGTTGTTTTTTGATTGACTATTTTATTTAGAAGAGCCGTAAATACATTTTCAGTTTCTGAAAGATTAGATAAATCAACAAAAACATTTTCTATGTTTTCTAATAATGATGATGTTCTTGCAAGAGAATATACGTTGTAGTTTTCAGCAACATATTTTTTAGCTAATGCTTTTCCAATTCCTTTGCTTCCTCCTGTAATAATTATAATATTCATGAAGTAAATATAAAGAAAACGTTATTATGAAAAAGTATTCTTTTTTATCGATTTACAGATTGCTTCACTATGTTCGAAATAACAATTTTATACGTCATTACGAG
>CBDTZS010000296.1:0-2659 GCA_965364955.1 uncultured Tenacibaculum sp.
GTGCTTCATTATGACAGACCACACGAAATTAACATCTAAGAAATGAAAGCTTCTATACGCAGAACATATGGTTTACCAAATCAAATTAGAATTGAAAATATCGAAAAACCTATTCCCAAAGAAAATGAGATTTTAATTAAAGTGTATGCTGCTACGGTCAATCGAACTGATTGTGCAATCTTAACAGCCAAACCTTTTATTATGAGATTTATTTTAGGATTATTTAGACCTCGAAAAATAATACTGGGAACTGATTTTGCAGGTAAAGTTGTCGCTATAGGCAAAAACGTTAATTCTTTTTGTATAAATGATAGGGTTTTCGGTTTTAATGATATGGGGTCAGGGTCCCAATCCGAATATATAACACAAAAAGAAGATAACTTATTCTCTATTCCTGATAATATAGACAATAAACAAGCGGTAGCAAGTTTAGAAGGTGCTCATTACGCCTATACCTTCATTCATAAAGTGAATATCCAATCTGGTCAAAAAATTCTAATTAATGGTGCAACAGGAGGAATTGGTTCTGCTCTCATACAATTTGTCAAGCAATATGATGTAACAATCACAGCAACCTGCAATACAAAAAATATTAAGTTGATTGAATCTTTGGGTGCTGACAAAATATATGATTACACCAAAGAAAATTTTACAGATGATAAAGAAAAATATGATTATATATTCGATACAGTAGGCAAAAGTACTTTTGGAAAATGTAAACCATTACTAAAAAAAGGTGGCATTTATATATCTTCAGAACTGGGACCTTATTCCCAAAATCTATTTTATGCACTCACAACTTTGTTTTTAAATAAAAAAGTGATTTTCCCCGTACCATATAGTATACAAAAAACTATACCCTATATAATGGAACTTTTGAAACAAGAAAAGTTTAAGCCTATAATAGATAGAGAATATTCATTAGAAGACATAAACTTGGCTTACGAATATGTGCTACGTGGAGAGAAAATTGGAAATGTAATAATTAATATATAAAATAACGAAAGCAAAATACCGTGTATAATTAACTGCTAGTTCTGCTCTACTCACGAAAATTCGGCTAGAATTTTCTATCTGTGATTTGTTTACTAACTTTATTGCTTAAAACACGCAACAATAATTACACAAATACATTGGGTGTAATTAAACATAAAAAAACTATCAAAATGAGAATACTATTTTTTACAAGTATTATCTTACTTTTTTCATTCACAGCAAATGCTCAAAAGGAAGTAACAGAAGACAAGGCAATTGAAAAAATTGTTATAAATTATATTGAAAACTTCTTTGAAAACAACTTTGATGAGATGAATAAATCATTACATCCAAGGCTTGCAAAAAGAGGGTTAAACCCAGACGGTACATTAAGTGATGATTTTCCCCCTGAAAAATTAAAAGAACTTATCTCTACAAAGCAAAAATTTGAAGTAAAACATCAATATAATGTTGTAGAAAATATTACTGTCTACGGCAATATGGCTAGTGCAAGCTTGAGAACAGGGTACCCAAAACTTAGATGGACTGAATATATTCACCTAATGAAACAAGATGGTAATTGGAAAATTATTAATGTATTTTGGGAATTCAAAAAGAACAAAAAGTAAAGTTAGCATATAACAAAGGCTATAAGTAATTGTTTGTTATAGCCTCTTCTGAAAGTTCCTGCGAAATTTTCAGCCTGGTGTGTACTTATAATGTTAAGTGCTAACCCACACAACTACTCATAGCCTAGACCGTCGTGCTTCATTATGACAGACGCCGCTGTACTCTATAACTTAATTCAACAAATCTAAATAAATAGATTTGTATTCTGTTACGTAAAAAAACTTGTCGACTTACTCTTAAAAAAGGATTCAAATTGAGACTCTTTTAAATGAAAATAAAACTAAATTCTACATCACAAAAATTCTAAAAAGAGCTCATTCTACAATCACCAAAGAAGTTAATAAATGAGTGCAATCTGATAAAGATAAATCCACTATTAAACTGGCTCACTAGAATGCGAAAGGTGATTGTTTTAACAAGAGTAATCTAGATAAAATATCCGTTCATAAAAAACTTAGCGTTTATATTTATAAAGGACTTTTATCTCAATGGACTCCTGAACAAATTGCGGGTAAATTAAAACTAGCGTATCCTAACCCCCAAATAATGTCTATTTCTCATAAATCGAGATACAGATACATGTATACACAACCACAAGCAAGCTTAAATAAAAAACTAATTACAAACTACTCGTTCATAAAAAAACTAGCTGTAGATCTAAGCATATTCATCTTAGAAAATAAATTGGACATTAGGTAGGAGACTTAATTATTGGAAATAACCATAAAAGTGCCTTTGAAACAATCGTAGAGCGTAAATCATGGTACACTTTAATCATTAAGTTAAAAGCTATAAATTCTAAAAAAGCAGCTAAAATGTTCTCAAAAACATTAAATAGACTAAACCCTATTCTCAAAAAACATATGACTTAGTACAATGGTATTGAGATGGCAAGCCATCAAGAAATAACCAAAAAACCGGTATGAAAATTTATTTTGTACCCCCCTATTCTTCATAGGAAAGAGGTATTAATGAAAACACAAATGGATTCATCAGAAAGTACCTCCCAAAAGAAACAGACTTGAATCTAATTAACAAAAAACAGCTCATGATT
>CBDTZS010000297.1:0-2642 GCA_965364955.1 uncultured Tenacibaculum sp.
AAAGGTTTGTTTGTGTTAGGTGATGAATATTCAACCATTCGAGAAGAGTCGTCTATCGAAGGTGAAACAAATCCGTAAGAGGTATCTGAATTAATTTTATTGAAGAAATTAGTGTAAAAACTATTATCAATTACTAAGTTTAAAAAACCTTTTACCACATTGTAATTCGTGATTTCTATCACGTTTTCAACTAGATACTTTCCTAAGTCTTCCCCTATTTGAACAGGATTTCCTTTTTTATACCTTAATAGGGGAAAAACCACTACAGTGATATCTCCTTCAAAATCTTTACGTGTTGCTTGAAATTCTACACTAGGAATCTCTATATTATATAAGGTTAAAAATCCTTCTTTTACTTTGGTTTCTATTAAGGTTTGTATGCTCATTAGTTGTTGAAAATTGAAGTGCAAAATTACATAATTTATTTGGATGATATTTAACCTGATTATAACAATTTATATAGTTAATTTTGCAATAAGTTTAGTCTCTAAATCTCTCGACACTATTTCGGGTAATTCATGTCTGGTTTGAGCAGAGTCGAAACATCTTTTTATAAAAACAATAGTATGGATAAAGATTTAGAGAACTTAGAAAAATTAGCTGCAGACGTAGAGAAGCAGAATAAAAAATACTTTGCAACAATAAAAAAGCGAGTGCCCAAAAATTTCGATGTTGTAGTACAAGATATACATGAGAAGGAATTTGCAAAAACGGATTGTTTAGATTGTGGGAACTGTTGTAAAACTACGAGTCCGATTTTCACGGATAAAGATACTGAGCGTATTGCGAAGCATTTAAGAATGAAGGTTAGAGATTTTGAGGGCCAATATTTAGAGCGTGATAAGGATCAATTTATGGTGTTAAAAACAGCGCCATGTTCATTTTTAGATGAAAGTGATAATTCGTGTACTATTTATGATGTACGACCAAAAGCATGTTCAGAATATCCGCACACAAATCGTAAAAAATTCATTCAAATTTCTGATTTAACAATTACCAATACTGCAATTTGTCCTGCAACATACAGAATTGTTGAAGAGTTAAAAAAGCGTTTACCAGTTAGATCAAACGAGAAAATTAAAAGATTAGGCTAATTTTTTTTAAAATAATTCTAAACAGTATCGTTTAAAATTAATTTTAAACGATACTGTTTAGTCATCGAAGTTTTATTTTTTTTAAATAAGTTACTTTTTTTGTTGTCAGAAAGTGCGATTTTTTTATTTGAGTTTAAGTGTAATACTTTTTCCTAACTTATTTTTTACAATTTTTTTCATTGTGCAGCTGATTTAGTTTTTAATGAAAAAAAATACTGTTAAAAATAACAAGATTCATGTTGTAACCATCGGCCTTTTCTTTTTAAGTCTAAATCAATATGAAGTACAATTTCATGAGAATTAAAACTATTACTTAATGCCGTTAATTTTGTGTCATAAGCATATCCTATTCGATATTTTTCATCAATAATTAGAGCGAACATAACACTTACAGCATCATTATAACGATACGATATACCAGCTTCTAAGAAATTATCGTAAAGAAAATTGGTGTTAAAATCGATAGAAACAGGTAAGTTTTTTACATATTTCACCATGGTAGATGGTTTAAAAAGAATAGCATTCGTTAGCTTTAATCGAACCCCACCTGTTATGAAATAATTTACGCTACTAGAAAGTTCTCCAGTTGATGAGTTATCTGATATTTGAAATTGAGGACTTTTTAATAGATATGGGATTGAAAAGCCAACAAAGTATTTTTTAGTATAGTAATATGCACCAAATCCAATATTAGGATAATTTCCGCTTGTTGAATTATAGATCTCATTGTCGGGGGTAATCCCTTCAGATAAATTATTGCTAAAAAAAGTTATCCCACCTTTTAAACCAAAAGATAGCCTTGTATGTTGCGACATTATTAAGGTATATGATGCATCTACATTTATATTGGTGCTTTCGGTTAATCCTACTTTATCATTTATAACTGTTGTTCCTAAGCCTAAACCATTATTTGTTCTTCCGTTAATAGAAAAAGTATTGGTGGTTGGAGCGCCTTGTACACCAGCCCATTGTTGACGAGTTAATAGCGATATATTTAAATCTGATCTTGCGCCAACAGTTGCAGGGTTTATAATTTGCATATTATATAAATATTGTGTGTAATGTGGCGTTTGTTGGGCAGCACAAACAATACTATAACAAACAATAAATACGGTTAAGAATGTTTTTTTTGTGAATATCATCTTATCAGTTGTATAAAGTTTGTTTTAACTTTTGCTTTACCATCATTAAAATCTAACGTATAATAATAGACTCCTGCTGGCACAGGTTTTCCATTATAATTTCCATTCCACCAAAGAGGTGTTATTCTTCCATTATTGCTATAATTATGTATTTCACTTCCCCAACGATCATAAATTATGAGTTTAAAATTCGGAAAATCTTCAATTCCGGCTATTTCAAAGGTATCACTTCTTCCATCTCCATTAGGTGAAAACAAATTAGGTACGTCATTGTCTTTAATCGTTCCTGTGTTTATTAACGTTATTGACGGATCTGTGATAGTTACATGCAATAACATTGTTTCTGTTTCCTCATTTAAGGTATCGTCAATTGTTGTAATAACTTGCGTTATAGCTTCTGTGTTTG
>CBDTZS010000298.1:0-2578 GCA_965364955.1 uncultured Tenacibaculum sp.
AAACTATCCGTATTTTTGTTGCATGAACTTTGAATTACACTCAGAATTTAAGCCAACTGGCGATCAGCCTTCAGCCATAAAACAATTAGTAAACGGATTAACATCAAACGAGAAATACCAAACACTTCTGGGTGTTACAGGTTCTGGTAAAACCTTTACTGTTGCCAATGTAGTTGCTGAAGTCAATCGACCTACTTTGGTGTTAGCACATAACAAAACTTTGGCTGCACAATTGTATTCTGAGTTCAAACAGTTTTTCCCAAATAATGCAGTGGAATATTTTGTTTCTTATTATGATTATTATCAACCAGAAGCATATATTCCTGTTACAGGTACGTACATAGAAAAAGATTTATCTATTAATGATGAAATAGAGCGCTTGCGAATTAGTACTTCTTCTTCCCTCCTTTCTGGTCGTAGAGATATTATAGTCGTTGCTTCCGTTTCTTGTTTATACGGTATTGGTAACCCAAATGAGTTTAAGAAAAACGTAATTCCGATTGAAGTAAATCAACAAGTTTCTCGTACAAAATTTTTGCATCAATTAGTTACTAGTTTATACTCTAGAACTGAAGTCGAAATAAAAAGTGGAACTTTCAAAGTGAAAGGTGATGTCGTTACTATTTATCCATCTTATGGTGATAGCGGATATCGTGTTCACTTTTTTGGAGATGAAATTGAAGAAATTGAAACTTTTGAAATTGAAAGTAATCAAGTAATAGAAAAGTTAAATGAACTAACAATCTATCCTGCAAACCTATTTGTTACATCACCAGATGTATTGCAAAATGCTATTCATAGAATACAAGATGATATGGTAAAACAAGTTGATTATTTTAAAGAAATCGGGAAACATTTAGAAGCAAAACGATTACTAGAAAGAACAGAGTTCGATTTAGAAATGATGCGTGAATTAGGATATTGCTCTGGTATTGAAAACTATTCTCGTTATTTAGATGGCAGAGATCCTGGGACTCGTCCATTCTGTTTATTAGACTATTTTCCTGATGATTATTTAATGGTCATTGATGAAAGTCATGTTACCATTCCTCAAACCCATGCAATGTATGGAGGCGATAGAAGTAGAAAAGAAAATTTGGTTGAATACGGATTTCGATTACCTGCTGCAATGGATAATCGTCCGTTAAAATTCGATGAACTTGAAATGCTACAAAATCAAGTAATTTATGTTTCTGCAACTCCTGCAGATTATGAATTACAAAAAACTGAAGGAGTATTTATTGAACAAGTAATTCGTCCAACTGGTTTATTAGACCCCGTAATAGAAGTCCGCCCAAGTTTAAATCAGATTGATGATTTAATTGAAGAAATTCAAATTCGAGTTGAAAAAGACGAACGTACATTGGTTACAACCTTAACTAAACGAATGGCTGAAGAATTAGCAAAATACTTAACAAGAATTCAAGTTCGTTGTCGTTATATTCATTCTGATGTAGACACTTTAGAGCGTGTACAAATAATGCAAGATTTACGAAAGGGACTATTCGATGTCTTAATTGGAGTAAACTTACTTAGAGAAGGTTTAGATCTACCAGAAGTTTCTTTGGTTGCTATTTTAGACGCTGATAAAGAAGGTTTTTTACGGAGCCATAGATCTATAACCCAGACAGTTGGTAGAGCTGCACGAAATGTAAACGGACGTGCAATTTTGTATGCTGATAAAGTTACCAATAGTATGCAACGTACGATGGATGAAACCGACCGTAGACGTGAAAAACAAATAAATTACAATACTGTAAACGGAATTACACCAACGCAAATCAATAAGAAACTAGATAATACGCTGTCTAAAGATACAATTACTACCTATCAATATGATAATGCTATTCAGAAAGTCGCTGAACAAGACTTAGAATATTTACCAAAAGAAGAAATAGAAAAACGTATTCGTGCCAAACGCAAACAAATGGAAGCTGCGGCTAAATCTTTAGACTTTATGGTTGCTGCTCAACTACGTGATGAAATTGCTGTTTTGAGAAAAAATTTATAAATTTTTTCTTGCTTTTTTCTTGCTTTTGTCGACTTAAAAAAATACTATAAAACAAAAAATTACTATGCTAATCCTATTTATAGGATTAAATGCAATTGCTCAAACTAATTTTGAAAAAGGATATTTTATTAAAACTAATGGTTCAAAAACAAAATGTTTAATTAAAAATGAAGATTGGATAAATCTTCCTTCAAGTATTAAGTACAAATTAAACAAAAACGCCATAACAAGTACTATTTCAGGAGAACAAATAACGAAATTAGAAATACCTACTAAGTTTATTTTTGAAAGGCATTTAGTAGATATAGAAAGACAATCTGCAGACCTTAGTAAATTAAGTTCAAAAAGGATTTCAAATTATAAAAAAGAAAATTTACTACTTAAAATTGTTGTAGATGGTAAGGCTAAATTATTGAAATTCAACTCTAAGAACATAAACTATTTCTACTATATATTGGATGATAAAATTTACCCCTTGGAATATAAAACTTATAAGATAAAAAAAGGTTTAATTTTAAAGAATTTAAACTACAAAAAAACATTAAGAGAAAAGATTAACTGTAATAA
>CBDTZS010000299.1:0-2536 GCA_965364955.1 uncultured Tenacibaculum sp.
ATTAAATAAATAAGGGTAATAAAAAATAAATAAGGATACTATTGTACAATAGTATTCTTATTTTAAGTCTATAAAAAATTCACTTTTTAATACGGGATTTCTTCCTAGAAATTCCGTTTTTTTTAATCTATTACTAGAACTCTTTTCAATTTATCTTTAAATAGCCCATCTTACCACAAACAAAGCATTTAACCCAGAGTAATTGTTTGGTCTAAAAGCCACGTTTTTAATTTTAACAAATTAAATTAGAGTAATAGACACTTCTTCAAATACATGGATTTCACAATACAATTACAAGGCATCGATATTAAAATAACTATAAAATAGGTTATCTCTAATTTAAAAAGTAATTGTGATCTAATATAGATTTTAGAACTCAAAACAAACTCCTTCTAAAATAACTCAGAAATGTATAAAAGAAAATAAAACACTACTTTTTTTGTCCAAAAACTGGATTCCGAACAGCTATAGAGAGAAAACGCCGTTATTTTGGTCTCATTATTAATCATTAAAATAAAAAAATGAAATCAATTAAATTAAATTTAGTTTTTCTTTTAGTAATCATTATGAGTGCTTGTTCTAACAACGATAATTTAGCAACAGACAATGATGATGCTCAAAGTACATTAACGAACAATAAAGAACTTGTTAAGAAATTTTATCAAGAATTTTTTGGAGACTTAAATATTCAATCAATACACAATTATATTGGTGATGTTTATATACAACACAACCCATATTTAGCAGATGGAAAACAAGCTTTAATTGACGGAGCTACTGAATGGTTTAAATATGATACTCCTCATCAAATAGATTTTCAAAAAGTAATGGCTCAAGACAATTTAGTTTTCCTTCACATTAAAAGTACTGATGGAAAAACATCTACTATGGATGTTTTTAGAATTGAAAACAATCTAATAGTTGAACATTGGGATGTTTCTCAAGTTATACCGGCAAACCCTGCAAACGACCACCCTATGTTTTAATTAAAAAATAACCTATTCTTAATTCTAATTAAGAATAGGTTAAAATTTATATCTTTGTTTAAAACAAAAACAAATTAGTTCTTCTATAGATGAATTTTAACAATACCTTTCTTTTTATTAGTATAATTGCTAGTATTCATTCTCTTTTACTATCTATATATTTTTTTACAAGAAAGCACACCAAACAAAAGGAGCATTTAATATTTAGTTTTATACTACTCCTTTTTTCACTACTTATAATTAGCAATTCATTCTCTATTTTAGACGAATTATTAGCTAACTATAGTAAAATTATCTTTATTTCTAGACATATATCGCTTGTTCTCATACCATTAGTATACATCTACATTAACATTATTTTAATAGGAAAAACTTATACTTTAAAAGACTATTTAAAACATTTTGCATTATTTATTATAACCACACCAGTATTACTTTTCATTTTAGCGCCTATAAAAAAATTTAATATCCATTTTTCTGACTTAAGATTTGTTTCTGGTTTTCTAATACTTTTTCAAAATATATATTATTTTATTTGTATTTATAAACTAATAAAAAAGGAAAAAACAAATAAAAAACAAATCGAAAAAATTAAATGGTCGAAAGCACTTTTAATTGGATTTTTATTTATTTGGATGACCCAATTTTGCTCTTATGTTTTGATTGATCTTTATAAGGAATACTACATATGCCCTTATACAATTGGCATGTATTTTATAACAGTATTTGTACTTATTTACGTAATTCTTTTCTTTTTAATAGAAACAACAAAAATAACGTCCCACAAATCTAAATACAAAGATTCATCTATTTCAGATAATCAAATAAATTCTATTTTTGAGGAAATACAAAAATATTTTAATGAAGAAAAACCATTTTTGGATAATGAGTTTTCTATTTCAAAATTATCCCAAGAACTACAAACTCCTATTAAACAAATTTCTCAAGCAATTAACACTTTAACACAAGGTAATTTCAATGATTTTGTAAACAATTACAGATTAGAAGAAAGTCAAAGACTACTGTTTGAAGTGCCAAAAGAAAAACTATCTGTTTCTCAAATTTATTTTACCGTAGGTTTTAATTCAAGATCTACTTTTTATGAATCTTTTAAAAAAAAATATGGTCAAACACCTTCAGAGTTAAGAAGAAACAATGTACTATTAGCTACCACTGAACTGAACTAACATGAATCATACACTTTTCAGATTAAATAATTTTGCTAACACTGCTATTCCTTTTGATAAATTAATAAACACAAACTCTCTTAAAAATTCAAGGGTATATTGACATAAGGTTCCAATATCTTTAACTAAAGATTATTTAGATACCCCTAATAGAATACTATTTAATATAAAGGAAAATATAAAAAAGCTTTCGAATTATCGAATAAAATTAAAACTATAATTAATAAGAAACTACTCATTTTATTAAAAATGCATTTCTTTTTGCACTTCATTAAATTCATTCACAATTTCCTCAATAACTTCACTTACAGGTTTGATTTGATGAATTAATCCAGCAACTTGACCAATTTCAAGTTCACCATC
>CBDTZS010000300.1:0-2536 GCA_965364955.1 uncultured Tenacibaculum sp.
AAGCTTCAATGGTTCTTTAAGTGATTAAACACTCTTCAAACACATCTTAATGTATTAGCCTACAGTTTACTTTGAGTTAACCAAAGGAGCATTTTATTTTATAAAAAAAAGTTATCTAGTTTTCTGTTTAAAAAAAAAAAAAAACACTGATAAATTGTTCCTTTAAAAAGAAATGATCTTTGCCTTTTCTATGATAGAATTAATAAGCAAAGAAGAGTGTATTCCTTTTTTAAAGAAATAACAGAAACAAGTTCTAATACTCCTTTTTAAGCACCCTTAATTTTTTAGCAGGTTTTATTTATAATCTTCCTTTATTGAGGTATAAAGTTTTTTATAATCTGGAGGAGTTAATGAAGTATCTCAACATACTTTAGTTAAAATACATGTTGTAAAACCAGTGCTTTTGAATTTTAAATCGTCCTATTATATTAATATCAAAAATTTAATTCTATTTTAGATCTTGAAAAGAAAATAAATTGCTAATTTAATTACTCCTATATTTTCATGAAAAAACTATGTTTAAGCATTTTTATAATGCTATTTTCTGTTGTTATTTATTGTCAAGATTTACCGACAATAATGCCTCCTTCTCCCGAATCAGTGTCTTTAGGTAAATTTGCAGATGTTCCTGTTTCTCATTACACAGGAGTTCCCAATATTAGTATTCCAATTTATACAATTAATCAAAGAGGGATTAGCATTCCAATTAATTTAAATTATCATTCAAGGGGTGTTCAGGTTGCTGAAATAGCGCCTAGAGTTGGTATTGGCTGGGCTCTTAATTATGGCGGAACTATATCTAGGCAAATAAGAGGGAGAGCAGATGATGGTGGTGGTGGTTTAGGAGGATATTTAAATAACTCCTATTATTCAGCTTTTTTCAATGACCCTTATAATGAAAGTAACGTAGGAGCTATGTATTCTTTACAACATACTTCAGGAGGAGGGACTCCAGAATACGTAGACCTAGATCCAGATATGTTTTACTTTAGTGCAGGAAATTTATCTGGTAAGTTTTTCTATAAGCAAAGTGATAAGTTCACCCCAATTCTTAAAAAATATGATGATGTAACGATAAAAACACTTTGGATTGGTAAAAAAATTAGAGGATTTATTTTAACTGACCCAAACGGAAATAAGTTTTATTATGGTGTAAATAAAGACCAATCTAGAGATAGGCAAGGGCAAGAAAAGCCATTTCAAAGTATAGTACAAACTTTAAATGGGCAAATAGATTACAACAGGAACGAAATTATATGGGCTTATGATTCATGGTATTTACTAGAAATTGAAACGGTGTATGATGAAAAAATAGAATTCTTTTATGATTTAGAGGATACTAACTATGTGAGAAAAAATTATGATAGTTTTGAGACTGTTAATTTTCCTAATGGATATAGTGGTATTAATAGTTTTTATACAATGTCTGGTTTATTTAGTTCTTTCACTGAAATTCATTCAGATCAATATCAATTAAGTAAAATTGTATTTAACGAAGGAGAGTTGCATTTTAATAAAGCAACTACGGAAAGAGATGATTTAAATTCAGGAAGAGCCTTGGATAATATCGTGCTTGCAGATAAAAAAGGAAATACGATTAAAAAACTTGATTTAAACTATACGTATTCTGAAAACACAATAATGACAAACTATTTAGAATCTCAAGTTCAATTAGATCCTAAAAGTCATAAAAGATTGATGTTAAGTTCTATTAAACAAAAAGATGGAAATAATAACAGTTTGCCTGCTCATGAGTTTGAATATAGTTCTGTAGCACTACCAAATCGTTTTTCTAATTCTCAAGATCTTTGGGGATATTTTAATGGAAAAAACAATGGGAGGTTTCTGACTTTTAATTCTTACAACTCTCTTCAACCAATGGATAGAGCTGTAGATACCACGTTGTCTGAAGCTGGGATGCTGAAGAAAATCACCTATCCAACTGGAGGTTATAGCACCTTTACTTATGAACATAACAAGGCTATTCCAACGGCAGAAATGGATAGTGTAATGATTAACAATAGTAATCCAACAGTTTGGAAAAATGTCGGTCTTTCTCACTTAGAGTATGGAACTCATTATAACGGTAATTATTATGAAAAACAAGTAGAAATATCTGATGTGACAGGGAATTTTAATTATAATATATGGTTTGATGATGAAACTGGTTGTAGTGACTCCGTAATAGTACAAGGATGCGCATTTGTCGTAACTTTATATGGGGGTCCCAATAATATTACGATACCTTTATTTATTGGAGATCATACTATAGTGCAAAACAGTCCATATCCAACCATACCTAGAGGAACGTATACTTTAAGAGTTGACCCAGTTGACGATAATCACGATCCAACATACAATCCAGCATTATCTCAAAATATGGGGCAAGGTAATTTTGGAGTAGGGATGTATTGGTATGAGGCACCTACTCCACAAAGTACGCATTTATATGCTGCAGGAAAAAGAATAAAAAAAATTGAGAATTTTGATGCAGGTAATAATTTAATTACGCAAAAAGAGTACGGATATGAAGATT
>CBDTZS010000301.1:0-2527 GCA_965364955.1 uncultured Tenacibaculum sp.
AAACCCATTGTTGTTGTTTCCCATTTTTTTTGTTTTGCTGCATCAATATTTTTTATTGCAGCTCTATTGTCATAACTGTTTTTTAAAGCATAATCTACAGCTTCATTCATTGATAATTTCATTTGTTTTTCTTGGGCTCCTATATAACCTGCAGAAATAAAAACAAAAATGCTTACTATATATTTTTTCATTTAGTTTAAATTATTTTGTAATTGATTTTCTAATTCTTTTATTCCTTTTTCTGAGCAAATTCCTCTTAAATGGTATTCTAAATAATAACTCATCAATGCATTCATTGAAAATTGTTTTAACGGAAATAATTCTTGATCCTTAATACCTATCATTCCATTAAAATACATTCTTGCTATAAAGTCAACATCAATACTCTTTCTAAATAACCCTTGCTCAATCCCTCTTGTTAAATTATCTTTAATGCACTCTTGCATAAATTCAAATTGCTTATGCTTTAAAGACACATAAATTTTTGGATAGTATTTTTGCAGTTGATATTGAGGTGATGATTTCTCATCTTTTAGATACGTCATAACAAAGTGTTTTACCTCATACAATTCTTTAATCGGGTTTTTTTGTTGGTCGTGAATCATATCAATTCCGGTACAAATTGCACAAAACATTGTCTCAGTAACCTCTACTACCAAATCAGTTTTATTCTTAAAATGTGTGTAAATAGTTTTTTTAGAAATACCTATTTCATTAGCAATATCATCCATGGTAACGCTCTTAAACCCAAGGTTTAAGAACATATCTGTCGCTTTTTCTAATATTTTATCTCTCATAACTCGGGCAAATGTACAACAGGAAACTATAAAAACAAAAAAAGTTTCCTGAGTTTTAATATTTTTTTAACATTCTCTTGAGTATAAAATTTTGGTTTAGCTTATTTTTACAAAAAATTTAAGATTTGGACATACTACAATATCAGTCAGACTTTTTATCTTACTTAGATTCTAAAAAAATTATAAGAGAACCTAAAAATCTTTACGAACCTATAGACTATATTCTTCAAATAGGAGGTAAAAGAATTCGACCTATATTAACACTTATAGCTTCAGATATTTTTTCTGGAGATTATACTAAAGCGATGCCTGCCGCATTAGCTGTTGAAGTTTTTCATAATTTTACGTTGGTTCATGATGATATAATGGACGATGCTCCTTTAAGAAGAGGTCATAAAACCGTTCATGAAAAATGGGACATTAACAGAGGAATTTTATCTGGTGATGCGATGCTAATTTTAGCATATCAATATTTTGAAAATTACAACCCTATTGTTTTTCAAAAATTAGCGCAATTATTTAGTAAAACGGCTCTTGAAGTTTGTGATGGACAACAATTAGATGTTGATTTTGAAACTAGAAATGATGTTACTATTGAAGAGTATATTAAAATGATTACGCTTAAAACCTCTGTTTTAGTAGCTGCTGCCTTAAAAATGGGAGCAATTGTAGCCGAAGCAAGCGAAGATCAAGGGCAACATTTATATAACTATGGTTTAAATCTTGGAATTGCTTTTCAATTACAAGATGATTATTTAGATACCTTCGGTAATCCTGAAACTTTTGGCAAACAAATTGGTGGAGATATTATCGAAAACAAGAAAACATTTCTTTATTTGAAGGCTTTAGAGGTAGCAAATAACGCCGATAAAGAAAAACTTCACGCTCTTTACAACGAAAAACAAAAAAATATTTTAGAAAAAATAGACACTATTTCTACCATCTTTTCGACGAATAATATACCTAACCACACACACGAACTTATTGAGTACTATACTAATAAGTCTTTTGAGAGCTTAGCCTATTTAAACATTAGCGAGACTGCTAAAAAGGGACTTCGTTTATTTGGTGAAAATTTAATGAGTAGAAAAGTGTAAAAAATGTTTTTTTATTTAAAAAAAATTCTATTTTTGCAGTCCTAATTTAACCGGTCCTATAGCTCAGTTGGTTAGAGCACCTGACTCATAATCAGGTGGTCCCTGGTTCGAGTCCTGGTGGGACCACTTAACAAACTCACAATATACTATAATTAGTACTATTGTGAGTTTTTACTTTTAAAGAAGGTTATTCATAGTTTATTCACAAGTCTACATCCACTATAACTAGCTGTATTTCTACCAAAAAAAGAAAAAAAGCATTATACCTTCCTAATTTACAAGATAATTTACATCAAAAAACAAATTCTGAATTGAAAAAATCTGGTTCTCTTCCGAAAAAGGCAATGTTATTGAATCTAGAAGTACATTCAAAAAAATAGCCCCTTATAATTCTATAAGCCCATTAATACATCTTCAAATAAGTATTTATTAAAACCTATCTAAGCCTAAAAAAAGAATTATGAATCGATGAAAAACCACCTTCATCGAAAAGGGTTTAACTTGTCTTTTACATTAAAGAGTAAACATCATAAGAACTAAACAATTACCCACTATAAAACAATTAAAAAAATCATACTAAAATATTTTTCTAAAAAGTAAAATTTACTTGTATTTAATCGTGTTTATCACGAA
>CBDTZS010000302.1:0-2518 GCA_965364955.1 uncultured Tenacibaculum sp.
TATAAGTCACAGTACCACAAAGATTATAAAAGTATTTCTCTTGAATGGTTAAATGAAAATAATTTATATGAAGATGCTGATGGAGAGATGTTAGACCACCCAAAAAGAGAAGTGTTAGATAAAGGAGGATTTATTTATCTTGCTAAGATAAACGGAAAAATTACAGGAACTATTACTCTAACCCCAACAGACGTTAGTTTCTACGAAATATTAAAATTAGGTGTAAGCAAAAATCATCAACGGCTTGGTATAGGGAGGATTCTTATGGAGTATTGTATTGAACAAGCAAGATTATTAAATGCTGAAAAAGTAATACTTGAAACTAATACTAAACTTGAAAGTGCTATTCGTTTATATACAAAATTAGGTTTCAAAGAAATAGTCCTTGAAAACAACAAATATAAAATGTCTGACTTTAAAATGGAATTACTTTTAAAATAGATAAAACGTGCTACAGCATCGTATAAAATTAATTCTAGTACAAGCTTACTTACGAAATTAATCCCTTTATTATTATTCATTTTATAAAAAATTAAAATAATACAGCATACAACGACAAGTGTATAGTTAATACCGCCTTACAGTTACTAAAGATATACTTGTCGTTGTGCAATCCGAAAAAACTAATGACTAACGAACAAACTGCAATACGAACTACTTATTTCAGTATAATTGGAAATATAGCTTTAGCCCTAATAAAAGGTTTTACAGGTTTTTTCGGTAATTCATATGCCTTAATCGCAGATGCGATTGAATCTACAACGGATATTTTTGCTTCAATTTTAGTTTTAATAGGTTTTAAATATGCAGAACGACCAGCAGATGAAAACCATCCCTACGGCCACGGGAAAATTGAACCGTTAATAACATTTGCAGTAGTTGCTTTTCTTGTTGTATCTGCCACAATAATCGCTTATGAAAGTATTCAAAATATTCAGACACCTCATAAAATTCCGAAACCTTGGACTTTGATTGTGCTAGGTCTAATAATAATTTGGAAAGAAATCTCATTTCAAATTGTAATAAGGAAAAGTGAACAAACAAATAGCTATTCACTTAAAGCAGATGCTTGGCATCATAGAAGTGATGCAATTACTTCGATAATGGCTTTTATCGGAATTTCAATAGCAATCATATTTGGAGAAGGTTATGAAACTGCTGATGACTGGGCAGCCTTATTTGCTGCTGCTTTTATTTTATATAATAGCTACTTAATTTTAAGACCAGCTTTAGGTGAAATTATGGACGAACAACTTTATGATAGCCTAATAATCGAAATCAGGGTGAAATCTACAGAAGTACAAGGCGTTTTAGGAACAGAAAAATGTTTCATACGAAAAGCAGGCATGAAATTCCACGTAGATTTACACGTAATTGTCAATGGTGAAATTTCAGTAAAAGTCGGACACGATATTGCTCATAATTTAAAAGACTATTTACGAAAAGAAATACCAAATTTAGGACACGTACTAATTCATATAGAACCGAATGAATAAAAAAAAAGCACACAACAATACCTATAAATAGAACGGATTTTGGTGTTTAAAATTGAAAGCTTATCTATATTTACAAGCATCAACAAATCTTTAAATTTGTTTTTTTTAAAACGGTAAAATTAAAAACAAAATCTAAAAGCTCATGGCTTATGACTATACGAAAATTTGCTAATTTTCTGCCCCGTACTATTCATAGCACAACGTTAACAACAAGCTGAAAAATGAAAACTGAAAACAAATTAATAGGTACTGGTTTACTGACAGCAATTATGGCTTCTTTATGCTGTATTACCCCCATTTTAGCTCTTATAGCAGGTACAAGCGGAATTGCTTCAACATTCTCTTGGATTGAGCCATTTAGACCTTATTTAATAGGACTAACAATATTAGTTCTTGGTTTTACTTGGTATCAAAAACTAAAACCTCAAAAAGAAATCGACTGTGAATGCGAGACTGACGAAAAGCCAAAATTTATACAGTCAAAAATCTTTTTAGGAATAGTAACTGTATTTGCAATTATAATGTTGGCTTTCCCTTACTATTCTGGAGTTTTTTACCCAAACACAGAAAAGAAAATAATCGTAGTTGACAAATCGAACATTAAAACAACTGAATTTAAAATCAGCGGAATGACCTGTGCGAGTTGTGAAGAACACGTAAATCGCGAAGTAAATAAACTCAACGGAATTGTAGTCTCAAAAGCATCCTACAAAAATGAAAATGCAATCATTGAATTTGATAAAACAAAAACCAATGAAATAGAAATTGAGAAAGCAATAAACGCAACAGGTTATAAAGTAATCTACAAAAATGAAAACTAATGGATATTCTATTAAAATCAGAAATTACTTGTCCAAACTGCGGACACAAAAAAGCAGAAGATATGCCAACTAATGCTTGTCAATTCTTTTACGAATGTGAGAATTGTAAAAATGTTCTAAAACCAAAAGAAGGAGATTGTTGTGTTTATTGCTCTTACGGTACAGTCGCTTGTCCGCCAATTCAAGAGAATAAAAGTTGTT
>CBDTZS010000303.1:0-2513 GCA_965364955.1 uncultured Tenacibaculum sp.
ATTATCGTCATTACAAGAAATTAAGTAATCTTTTCTCTAATGATAGATTGCTTCGTTTCTCTCGCAAGTACGTTTTCATAAAGCGATAATTATACCAAATAATAAAGACTGCTTTTTTGGCAGGTTTATTAAAAACTTAGTTTGAATCTTAACTTATTTTCGAATAACTTCGCTAACTCCTGATATAACGAATTGAAACTCGACATATCAATAAAGTTAGCGAAGCGCTAAAATCACTAACTCATATATCTACTCAGTATATTCTGCGGCTAATAGCATTATAGTTTTACATATAAAAACTACTCTCTTCACAAAGAGAAATTATTTTCAACTTACTTCTAAAAAAATTATCGAACTTAGCTAAGCATTACTATAGGTAATCTAAAAACGACGCATCATTAAAAAGACATTTAAAAATGGATAAACTATTACAGACAGAGTTTGGATTTAAAGCCATTGAAATAAAAAAATTAGATGGCTACGATAATGCAAATTATCTTATTAAAACCAGCGCTAATAGATACATTTTTAAAACATACACTTTTAATGAGGAGTTAATAGATTTTGTTAAAGCAGAAAACGAAACACTTTTATTCCTTCAAAAATCGGACAAGGGTGAATACCCAGAACCTATTAAATTTAATGATGGTTCTTATATTAAAACCATTACTATAAATAGTAAACCACAAATTTGTAGAATGCTCTCTTTTCTTGATGGTCAGTTTTTAGGAGATTCAGAACATTCCGAAACCTTATTCCAATCATTTGGTGTATTTCTAGCTGAAACAAATTTAAATCTTCAAAAATTTAAGTCTTACGAAATCATGTCTCGACAATGGGAATGGGATATTCAATATGTTGATTTAAATAAAAAATACATCAACGATATACCTAACGCTAAGGACAGAAATATAGTACGTTATTTCTTACAACAATTTGAAGAGATTGTAAGACCTGTACTTCCTCAATTAAGAAAACAAATAATACACAATGATGCTAATGAATGGAACGTATTAATTAAAAATGGGGAAATTTCTGGATTGATTGATTTTGGAGATTTAGCATATTCACCACTTATCAACGAACTTGCAATTGCTATAACATATGCCTGTTATGATAAAGAGAACCCTGTAAAATGGGCTTCAATACTACTAAAGGCATACAATAGTAAGTTACCTATTAAAGAAAATGAAATAAAAATACTATACTATTTAATTGCTGCCAGATTAGTAACAAGCGTATGTAACTCGGCACATTCAAAAAAAACAGATGCAACAAACACGTATGCTTCATCAAGTGAAAAAACAGCTTGGGAAATGCTCTATAAATGGCTAAGCATTAGCCCTATATACGCTGAAAATAATTTTAGGACAGCCATTGAATTAAGTATTGAAGAGCCAAAAACGATAGAAGAAGTTGTAAAAAAAAGATACCAACATATTAGTCCAATACTATCTTTAAGCTATAAAGAACCTATTTACATGGTGCGTTCAGCATTTCAATATATGTACGATGCTTACGGAAAAACGTTTTTAGATGCTTATAATAACATTCCACATATTGGCCACTCTCACCCAAAAGTAGTTGAAGCTGGGCAAAGACAAATGGCAAGACTAAATACCAATACACGATATATTTATGACGAACTAGCTGAGTATTCCGAAAAATTATTATCAAAATTTCCAGACACACTTAATAAAGTATATTTCGTAAACTCTGGCAGTGCTGCTAGTGATTTAGCAATCCGAATTGCTAAAATACACACAGGTTTTGAAAAGTTAATGGTGATGGAGCATGGGTATCATGGGCATACTCAAACAGCAACAGAAATTAGTGATTATAAATTTAACAATCCAAAAGGGCAAGGTCAAAAAGAATACATTCTTAAAACCCAAATTCCAGATACATACAGAGGTAAATACACTTGCAATGATAACAATGCTGGAAAAAAGTATGCTCAAGAAGCTATAAAACAAGTTGAAAATTCAAATTCACCAATTGCAGCATTTATTAGCGAACCAATTGTTGGTTGCGCAGGGCAGGTTCCTTTAGCTGATGGCTATTTAAAAGAACTATACCCCGAAATTAGAAAACAAGGTGGTGTTTGTATTAGTGATGAAGTACAAACTGGTTTCGGACGCTTGGGAGATTATTTTTGGGGATTTGAAGCCCACGGTATTGTACCTGATATGGTTGTTATAGGTAAACCAATGGCAAATGGCCACCCGATGGGAGCCGTAATTTGTACTGATGAAATTGCTGAATCATTTAGCAAAGGAGTGGAGTTTTTTAGTTCTTTTGGAGGAAACCCTGTTTCGTGTGCAATTGCCAACGCTGTTTTAGATGTTATTGAAGAAGAAAAACTACAAAAAAACGCAAAAATAGTAGGTGTTTTTTATAAAAACCTTTTTCTAGAGCTGCAAAACAAATATGATTGTATTGGAGATGTAAGAGGTTCTGGTTTATTTTTAGGAATAGAAATAATCAAAGAAAATAGTATAGAACCGAATACT
>CBDTZS010000304.1:0-2495 GCA_965364955.1 uncultured Tenacibaculum sp.
AGTATCGTAAAACAAGAACTTACTAAAGATTTTACAAAACATGTAAACCCTTTAATAGGAACTAGTAAAATGGGACATGTATTTCCTGGAGCAACAGCTCCTTTTGGAATGGTACAATTAAGTCCGCAAACTAATTTTGAAGTTATGTTTAATAAAAACGGCAGTTATAATAGCAAAACGTATGAATATTGTGCGGGCTATCAATATAAAGATTCAACAATTATAGGTTTTGCTCACACTAATTTTAGCGGAACAGGACATGCCGATTTAGGTGATTTTTTAGTAATGCCTACTATAGGAAAATTAATTTTAGAACCTTTAAAAACGAAAGAGAATACCAAAGGGTTTTATTCAACATTTTCACACAATACAGAAAAAGCATCTCCAGGGTTTTATAGTGTAAATTTAGATAGTTACAATATCAAAGCCGAATTAACTGCAAGTGAACGTGTAGGTTTTCATCAGTATACTTTTCCTAAATCTAAAGATTCTCATATTATTTTAGATTTAGTTTACAATATATACCATCATGATAATAAAAATGTATGGACATTTATTCGTGTTGAAAATGATAGCTTAATAACTGGTTATAGACAAACTAAAGGGTGGGCAAGAACTAAAAAAGTGTTTTTTGCAATGCAGTTTTCAAAACCATTTAAAAGCTATGGTCATAAAAAATACAATAAAGAAACGTATGATGGTTTTTATAGACGTTTTAATCAAAATGAAAATTTTCCTGAAATGGCAGGAAAAGACATAAGAGCTTATTTTAATTTTGATACTGAAGAAGGTGAAAAAGTGAGTATAAAATTTGCTTTATCTCCAGTAAGTACCAACGGTGCTTTAAATAATTTAAAAGAAGAAATTCCGCATTGGAATTTTGACAAAACAAAGCAAGCTACAAAAGAGAAGTGGAATAAAGAGTTAGGAAAAATTGATGTAGAAACGATTTCTGAAAAAGAGAAAACTACTTTTTACACGGCTTTATATCACACTAATTTATCACCTATTTTATATGAAGATGTTGATGGGAAATACCGAGGACTAGATCAAAATATACACACTTCAAAAGGTTTTACTAATTACACCATATTTTCTCTTTGGGATACCTACAGAGCGCTTCATCCATTATACAACATAACGCAACCAAAGAGAAACAACGATATGATAAAATCGATGTTGGCACATCACGATCAAAGTGTGCATAATATGTTACCAATATGGAGCCATTATTCTAATGAAAACTGGTGTATGATTGGGTACCATGCAACTTCGGTTATTGCAGATGCGTTGGCTAAAAATGTGGGAGATTTTGATGTGAATCATGCGCTTAAAGCGTCAACAAATACAGCTACTGTTCGATATTTTGATGGTATTGGAGATTATATAGATTATAAATATGTTCCGGAAGATAAAAGTCATTCTTCTGTATCTAAAACACTAGAATATGCATACAATGATTGGTGTATTGCTCAAATTGCAAAAAAAGTTGGAAATACGGATGTAGAGGCAGAATATTTAGAAAGATCAGAATATTATAAAAATGTCTACGATCCAACAATCGGATTCATGAGACCTAAATTATCAGATGGTACTTTTAGAAAAGATTTTGATCCGATGGATACTCACGGACAGGGTTTTATTGAGGGAAATGCATGGAATTACGGATTGTATGTTCCACAAGACATCGATAAGATGATTGAAATGATGGGTGGTAAAGAAAAATTTAGCAAACACCTAGATGAATTATTTACAACAGAAATAGCTGATAAATATATTGCAAACCATGAAGATATTACTCGTGACGGAATTATAGGAAATTATGTTCATGGTAACGAACCAGGGCATCATATTCCATATTTATATAATTGGACCGGGCATCCTAAAAAAACACAACAAAGGGTCCGTATGATTATGGATACTATGTATGGAGATACTGTTGATGGTTTGTGTGGTAATGATGATGCTGGTCAAATGAGCGCATGGTATATCTTTAGTAGTTTAGGGTTTTACCCTGTAACGCCAGGGTCGTCATATTATGCAATAGGAAGTCCGAATATTAAAGAGGCAACAATTCATTTAGAAAATGGAAAAACCTTAAAAATTATTGCTAAAAATCAAAGTAAAGAGAACGTGTTTGTGAAAAGTATTACTGTAAATGGTAAGGAAATAACAAGTCATTTACTTTCTCATGATGCTATTACAAATGGCGGAGAAATAATTTTTGAGATGAGTAAAGAGTAAAAATGATTAGTTTTTTAAGTTGAGGCTTGTGTAGAATTTATGTTGATTCTTAACTCTTTTTTGGATAACTTCGCTATCACTGAATATAATTTATTAAAACGAAATCATATTCTTTATATCTTTGTGTGCAATAAAAAAAACCTGAATGAATAAAGAATGTTGTAACATAAATGAAGTCATACAGGAGTTTTACAAATACTTAAAATCATATATTTTAGGAAAAGTAAAAGACAAAAATGTTGCTGAAGATA
>CBDTZS010000305.1:0-2495 GCA_965364955.1 uncultured Tenacibaculum sp.
CATATGTTATCATAACTTCTTTAAAATTACAAAATTTTTATATTTCGATTATAGCTAATTGATCAGCTATAATCGAAATATCACCTTTAATTTTTAATCAATGTTTAATAAACAATAATGCCTTTCCATTATTTTTTATTAAAAACTAAAAATCTTAAGACATGGGAATCCATTTTTAAAATATTAGAGAAATTATTAATATATTTAGGCATGCTAGAGAAATTTAATTGAATATAATTTCCTTTAACTCGATTATTAATTGAGTAGGCTAAATTATGTTTTCCACGAGAAATAACGGAAATATCACAAACATTAAATTTTCTTAAATTTTTTGCGTAGTTAAATACCCAAGTTTTTAATTCACTATCATTAAATTCTTCGGTTAAAAGAATCATTATTTCATATTTTCTTAGTACTGACATAATATTATGCTTTTATTTAAATTAAAACTATGATACTTGGAGATAGAAAATAATGTCAATTTAAATTTATATTGTTTTCTATCTCCAAGTATCATTCTAAGATTTACTTGATCAAGAAAAGTTAATATATATAATCATAATCAAATGATTTTTTAGTACAATGGTATACTATAAGGTAACTTATATAGAAAATCTTTATTGGAGAAATTTCATGGATTGGAATGAAATTCAAAACTTTTCATCAAATATCGTTTTTGGCGTTCTATTATTTGCAATGGTGATTTATTGGATTAATTTATCTTTTTTTAGTGAGAAATCACTTTTGTTTCAAGTTGGCCGAGCTAGCACAATAATAGCAAATATATTATTATTTTTTATTCTTTGTTCTCGTTGGATTGTAGCTGGCTATTTTCCATTAAGTAATTTATATGAATCTCTGTTATTTTTAACTTGGACTTTATTAACAATTTATTTATATATTGAGACGAAGACAAAAAGTAGACTAATTGGAGCAATGTTGATTCCTGTTACGGTATTAATTAATGGATTCGCAAACTTAACTCTTTCGCCGTATAGGCAGAAATCAAGTCCTTTAGTTCCAGCCTTACAATCTAACTGGTTAATGATGCATGTAAGTATGATGTTATTAAGTTATGCGACATTAATAATGGGCTCATTATTATGTATTTTATTTTTAGTTATCTCTCGTTATGAAGATATTGATTTAAAAATCATAGATAATTCATCGTTACCTTTATATAATGTAATGTTAGATTACTATGAGGCAAAAGTAATATCTTCTTCTAATGAAATATCAGAACTTGGTAAATTAAAATTATTACAAAGTCTGGATAATTGGAGTTATAGAATCATTGGGTTAGGATTTCCATTTTTAACAATTGGTATTATTTCTGGTGGAGTTTGGGCGAATGAAGCATGGGGTACGTATTGGATTTTGCATCCAAAAGAAACTTGGGCATTAATAAGGTGGTTAGTTTTTGCTACTTATTTACATGCTCGTATTACAAAAGGATGGGAAGGTAAAAAAACTGCTATCCTAGGTGGATTAGGCTTTTTCGTGATTTGGATTTGCTATTTAGGAGTAAATTTCTTAGGAAAAGGATTACATAGTTATGGATGGCTTTCATAAAAAAATTATATTTTTTATGAAACCAACTTTAATTTAAAGACGTCTGCTAATTGAGATAGGTAATATCAATCCGCAAACGTCTTTAAATTATTAAAACAAAATCATCGAATAAAATACTAAATGTACTTGTGACGATTTAGTGCTAAATTATTTTTTATTAAAACTATCAATCGATTGTGAGGTAATAAAAGTATCGATTTAAATTGATTTCTTTCTAAAAACAATAAAGCTAATGATCAGAATTTGATCAAAAAGGGTTTAAAACTTTGGCATTGAACTATCTTCCCAGGAGGTCCCCCTCCAAGTATTGTCGTCGATTTATAACGTTTCACAACTGAGTTCGAGATGGATCAGTGTGGTTCCGCTCAGTACACTAAAAACACCAAAGCAAAAAATCTTTAAGGTATTTCAAATACCTTAAAGATTTATAAAATTCAAGTCCTCGGTCTGTTAGGACATCTCAGCACATACATTACTGTACTTACACTTAATGCCTATTAAACGGTTAGTCTTACCGTGACCTTACTCACTTACGTGATGAGAATACTTATCTTGAGGTGGGCTTCCCACTTAGATGCTTTCAGCGGTTATCCTCTCCATACATAGCTACCCAGCGTTTACCGTTGGCACGATAACTGGTACACCAGAGGTATGTCCTTCTCGGTCCTCTCGTACTAAAGAAGGCTCCTCTCAATATTCTAACGCCTACACCGGATATGGACCGAACTGTCTCACGACGTTCTGAACCCAGCTCGCGTACCGCTTTCATGGGCGAACAGCCCAACCCTTGGGACGTACTACCGCCCCAGGATGCGATGAGCCGACATCGAGGTGCCAAACCTCCCCGTCGATGTGAACTCTTGGGGGAGATCAGCCTGTTATCCCCGGAGTACCTTTTATCCGTTGAGCGATGGCCCTTCCAT
>CBDTZS010000306.1:0-2468 GCA_965364955.1 uncultured Tenacibaculum sp.
AAAGTTGAGGTTGGTTATGATTTATCTAAGCTAGAAATTCAAGTAGATAGCATCGCTAAGCAAATCATCATCAATAAAATCCCCGATGAAGAAGTGTTGATTTCTCCAGATATTAAGTATTTCGATTTACAGCAGAGTCAATTCAATACATTTTCAAAGGCAGAATTGAATACCCTTACTGATAAAGCGATTGAAAAGATACAATCGACAATTACTGTGTCAAGATTACAAAAGAATGCTAAAACACGCCTGTTTGAAGAGTTATCGAAAATATATGAGCTTTCAAAAATATACAATTGGAAAGTAGTCGATAACACAAATTCAAACGTATTCGATACTATTT
The DNA here is from genome assembly GCA_965364955.1 of uncultured Tenacibaculum sp. Taxonomy (GTDB): domain Bacteria; phylum Bacteroidota; class Bacteroidia; order Flavobacteriales; family Flavobacteriaceae; genus Polaribacter. Next base: position 344 of record CBDTZS010000306.1, read on the forward strand.
TGATTAAAGATTAATTAGGTAATTTCTTACTTAATAAACCGTATATAAAAGCCCCTAACATTGCGCCTAATAGAACAATTATGATTGGAAATACACTATGACCAATTAACACAAAAATAGGAGCAGGACAAGCACCTGCTAAAGCCCAACCTAATCCGAAAATAGTTCCGCCGACCAGCGTTCTTATAAATCCCTTTTTCTTTTCTTTAATGTTTATTTTATTTCCTAAGTAATCTTTTATCATACCGTTTTTAAAGAAATACATCAAAACCATAGATAAGACTACTGCGGAGCCTATGATTCCGTACATGTGAAATGATTGAAATTTAAACATTTCATAAATCCGATACCATGAAATAGCTTCAGATTTTGTCATTATAATCCCGAAAAAAACACCTAATACTAAAAATTTTATATTTTTCATTTTATCCGAAAATTAAAGGGAAGAAAACCCAAGTCATTAATAACCCACCTATAAAAAAACCAATTACCGCAATTAAAGATGGTAATTGTAAACTACTTAAACCTGTAATGGCATGACCAGAAGTACAACCGCCAGCGTATCTAGTTCCGAAACCAATTAAAATGCCTGCACCTAATAGAATTGCAAAACCTTTTAAAGTAAGCATGTTTTCGATACTGAAAATTTCATTTGGTACAAAAGAACTTCCTGCATTAGCAAATCCTAAATCTGCTAATTCTTGTACTGTTGTAGAATTTAAATCGATAGTTGTTGTTGCTGATAAATAATTAATTGCAATAAAGCCACCAACAATTAATCCTGCTAAAAAAGTAAGTGCCCAGTAGCGTTTCTTCCAATCTTTTTTAAAATAGTCAGAAACTTTGCCAGCACCAACCATGGTACACATGGTTTCTAAATTGGTTGATATTCCGAAGTTTTTTCCGAAGTAGAAAAACAAGAAAAGTACAAAGGCTATAAGTGGGCCAGATACATACCAAGGCCAGGGTTGTAGTAAAATATCCATTATAAAGTGTTTTTAATATAATCCATTATAGTTTTAGTTGCACCAGTATTATCCATAATATATTTTTGATTGGTGTTTCCTAATTTCGTTCTTAAATCAACCTTATTTTTTAAAGTTGTAAAAGTACTAGAAAATTCCTTGTTATTTATAACAGTTTTAACACTACCCAAATCAAGTAAGTCAGTGGCTTCATTAAACTTTTTATATTTATGTCCTCCAAAAACTATCGGGATTCCAAATGTTGCAGGCTCAAGTATATTATGAAGTCCAGTTACTAAACCACCACCTACGTAAGCAACATCTGCGTACCAATAAATTTTGGTAAGTAAACCTATCGTGTCAATTATAAAAACTTGGTATTCTGATAAATTTTTGGATTCTTTTTCCGAATATAAAACAACTTTTTTATTAATAGATTCTTTGAGCTCCTTTATTTGTTGTTGATTGATGTTATGAGGTGCTATGATGAATTTTTCATCAGTTGAAGAATGATTATTAATGTAATCTATTAATAACTTTTCATCTTCTTTCCAAGTACTTCCGGCTACAATAGTATAGGTCTCATTTTTAAATTCAGAGATAAAATCTAACGTGTTATTTTGTTTTAAAATGTCGTTAACTCTGTCAAACCTCGTGTCTCCAGCCACTGTTGTGTTTTCAAAACCAATGAATGATAATAATTTTTTAGAATCTTCATTTTGTATAAAAAAATGATCAAAAGCGTTTAGTTTACTACGCATAAAACTACCATACCATTTAAAAAATGATTGTTTTTTTCTGAAAATTCCAGAAATTAAAATAGTATTTACACGCTGTTTTTTTAATTCTGATAAGAGGTTAGGCCAAAATTCATATTTTATAATAATGGCAATATCAGGATGTACTTTATTAATGAATTTCTTAACGTTTGATTTAGTGTCAAGCGGTAAATAACAAATTACATCAGCAAGAGCATAATTTTTTCTGACTTCATAACCAGAAGGAGAGAAAAAAGTTACTATAATTTTGTGTGTTTCATACTGTTTTTTTAATTCCTCAATAATAGGCCTGCCTTGTTCAAATTCGCCTAATGAAGCTGCGTGAAACCAAATAATTTTATCGGTTTTGTGAATACCATTTAGTTTTAGAAAAGTTTCTTT
>CBDTZS010000307.1:0-2423 GCA_965364955.1 uncultured Tenacibaculum sp.
TAAGTGTCACGCTTGTGTTTTTAAGTTTTTATAATTAATCCTTTCGTGTATAGTAGTCATTTCTTATTAGTGCTGTCACGAGCAAGATGCTCGCGATAGCGGGGGAATAAAACAAGAAAATAAGGTAATGCACTTATCCGCTGTTGCTTATAATTTAAAGAAATACATAAAATTCATTGTTAAAAAGCTGAAAAGTAATGTAGGAGTACCGTTTTTACATCTATTCTCTAAATGTACCTTTAAAAACACACAGAGCTTCTTTTTAAACTCCCTTTATTTTAGTTTTTAGAAAGCAGAATAGAAAAAGAAAAGCCCTAAAAAGGGGTTGTTTAATCTCTGTTTTTATGAAATTACGGGGTTGTGTAACGGTTACCATTGTTGCCAGTAGTTTTTATTCCTTTTTATTTAGTTTAATTTTATTCGGACTTTCTGAAAATTCTATTAATTGGTCTTTATAAAAGTACATTGTCTCTTGCATACTCGTCAACTTTAAACTGTCTCCTTCTTTGTTATACATTCCGATTGTTATTAACGAATCTTTTGATTCCGAAATGATTTCGTCAATTCCAAAATGGTCAGGGTTTTTATCAATACTCAAAACAAAGTTTCTATTTTCAATCTTAAAACTATATTCAGAAGTAGAGTATGGATGAACATCAATCCAAGTATTCCAAAAAAATGAAAATATCCAATAACAAACTATTGTATTAACAAAGAACAAAATAGAATGTCTTTTTTTAATAAAGAAAATAATGATTCCAATCAGGATATTAACGCCAAATATTTCAAATCTATGAGATTCAACTCCAATAGATCCAAAAGGAGTAGGTTTAATATTACTAACCCAATACCTCATAAGTAGAATGTCGATTAGTAAAATCAGAACTCCAATTCCGATTATTAATTTTCTTTCTGATTTCGTCATTTTCAAATTACGGGCAATTTAATGATATGTCGAGTTTCAATTTGTTATATCAGGAGTTAGCGAAGTTATTATAAAACAAGTTAAGAATTAAGATAGATTCATGAACCTATTCTATTTGTTTTTACTTGTTCATTTTTTTACAAGCGCTTTTAAACGATCCTTACTTTGTTGCTTCTCAAGTTTCACTTCTGTTTCATTAAGTGTAAAGCTTGTGTCTTTAAGTAGTGTGACTTATATTATAATTCGAATTTATTCTGAAAGATTAAGTTGCCAAGAAATGCCATATTTATCTTCACACCATCCGAATTTTTTACCAAAGCCGTAATCGCCTGTATCGTAGTTTTCCAGAGGAACCATAATTTGGCCTCCATTAGAAGAAAGTTCTTCAAATAAAGTTTGTATCTCATTTTCTGAGTTACATTCAACGAACAGTGATACTCCTGGTGTAAATGACCAAGCGTGATTGAAATTACTTTCGGAAACCATGTACTCTGTACCATTTAGTGTAAACACTCCATGTTTAATAAGCTCTGGTGTTCCTCCAGCTTCTGTTTCCAAGTATTTTGTTATGTTTTTAATTTCCGAATTTGGAAAGATAGAAGTATAGAAATTTATAGCTTCTTCAGCCTTTCCGCATTTATCACCTACAAATGTTAGAAATGTTGTTGTTTTCATCTTTTTTAATTTTAGAGCAAACCAAAAACTATCGATTAGATAAGTAACTTACTTATCTAAAATAGTTGTTATTCATTAAGTATAGAAGTACCAACTGATAAGGCCTTTCTGTGAAATTTCAGTCTAAAGTTAGTGAGATTAATTAAACTAATAGAAAATTTAAAAAATTATTTGTGTGTTAGTTTGGTAATTATATTAGTGTGTTGAGGAAACAATTGTACTAATTCTATTCTTTTTGGCAACACAAAATCGTTAAAGTCAAAACCAGGAGCAACTGTGCAACCTGTAAAAGCATACGCATTATCCTCTAAAACTTCTGCAGCAAACCAGTACCCAGCTGGCACTATAAATTGAGGTTGTTCATTATTCTCTAAATCATTGCCAATAAGTACAAAAGAATAATCTCCTTTAGGAGAAATCATGTGTAATTTTAAGACCGTTCCTTGATAGAAGTGCCAAATTTCATCTTGATTTATTTTATGAAATGCAGAGAATTTTTCAGAAGTCAATAAAAAGTAAATACAAGTACTATAATTTCGGTCACCAGTAAAAACACCTGCTAAATTCACGTTTTTTATAACTCCGTTACTTCGGTAAGTTTCTTTGTAGAATCCGCCTTCGGGGTGTTCAGTTAAGTCGAATTTCTTAATTATCTCTTGCGCTGTCATTCTCTTTTTGCTCGTTTATTTTTTTTACAAGCGCTTTTAAACGCTCTTTATTTTGTTGCTTCTCAAGTTTCACCTTGTTTTCTTTCTGTTTCATTAAGCGCGTATGTTTCGCTTTATTAGCAGTGTTTTTTGCTTTTCCTTTTTTAGGCATTTTT
>CBDTZS010000308.1:0-2420 GCA_965364955.1 uncultured Tenacibaculum sp.
GAAAAATACTAGTAAAAAAAGTCTCCTAAAGACTAAATTATACAATTCAAAAATAGATATAATAAAAGTGAAATTAATTAAAAAAACCGTAATAAAAGTAAGGAAAATCCATGCTTCTTTAATTAAAATCGTAGATTTTCAGAATCTTTAAAACTGAAAAGTTCATTGACATAATTGTAGTAAGTAATGTTAAATATTGATTTGAATATTTAATATATATATCGTGAAATATTAAAGACGAAACTTAATGTTTAAAAATATCCAAACTAAAAAAATTATTGATGGAATTAAATGGAGGGAGTCTAAAAGATGCGGTTTCAATTTGCTTGTTGGATTTTCTGGAATGTTAGGGGTAGTTAAAGGCGTATATGTAGCGACTGAAAACATATTCATTATATCTGATATGTTTGGAATAATACTAGCTAATATTCTTTATTCAAGTGGCATTTTAGTTGAAATATTTGATAATTATTATTTTAATAGTAAATTAAAAATGGAAAGTATAGGTTGCATCTACGCTTATTTCTGATTTGGTTTTATTATTCTCTCTTTTTTCAATGGTAAAAATAACTATCCAACCGTTACAGATCAACACCTAAAAAGTGTTGATTTTTTATGTCAAAATTTAAGTAAACGAATATTAATTAACCTGTAGTTATGAGAGAAGAAAGCAAAAGAAAGTGAACCGAAAGTTCGCTTAAAAAAAGTTTTTAAGCACAGCCAGCATCGTCCATACAGCCAGCAAAGCCATTATAACTATCGGGATGAGCTTCATTACAGAAAAAATACTGTGTACCACAATTACAACTATTCATTGCTCTACCTCCGGTAATTAGTTTTTGTTCTGTTTTAGTAACTACAGAACCTAAGTTTGAAATGTCTTTTAACATGATATAAATTTTAAGTTTTTCAAATTAAAGAAAAGAAAATATGATTAGACAAGAAACTTCATAAACGCAAGGAAGAAATACATAAACGAACATTAAACAAAGTGTAGTATTTGGATTTTAAAAAGTAGTAACAAAAACAATATAAAATACTTATATCAACATGAAGCCATATCAAACGAAGCTATTGCTGAGTATTTAGGCCCTGCATGATAATAAAAAAACGGAAAATAATCTATGTTTAGGTTTAGTAATAAATCAAATTAAAAAAATAAGTATTACAAACTCTGTTATGAGAGTTAAAAAAGGAATAGTTCATCTAATTGAATTAGATGGAAATGTAGAGGAAGTTTATTTTTAAAAATTACCGAACCATCATTTTGTAAAACCTGAATCATCATATTAGAAATTGAAGTGGTAAAATCAAACGCTCTATGGTTGGCGAGTTAAGAACCATTTTTATTAAACTAAAATAACTGTAGTTTCTAAAAAAAAAAACAGGAACTATTGCAGTTCTTGTTTAATTAGTAATATATAATCCTCCGAATCATATATTACATTATAAGATGCACAAATAAAAGGAATGCCAGAAATAAAAACTATAGGTTTTACTTATTAGGTTTAAACCCAAACCTAAAAAGGAATATGCTTAAAACAATGCTTAAAATAGACATTGATAGGTAACCAGCTTTATAACCAAAACCATTTGGTGAAAAAACTATTTGAATAGTTTTTGAGAGTTGTGCTAAAAAAATAACAATTATTATAGCAAAAATTTTGAATATTTTTTTAATCATTTTATAAATATAAAGAATTAATCAAAACTGTAGAAATTATGATAAGGGACGAAAAAAGAACGTCTGTTACTTGTAGAATAGCTCTTTGGAGGAAAATGTAAAAGATGGAGATGTGTTGAATGTTCAGATAAAAAAACAAATAAAAAAAGGAACTATTATAGTTCCTTTTTAATGAGTAATATATAATTCCCCCGAATCATATATTACATCTATAAGGTACATAAATAAAAGGAGATCACAAAAAAATACACAAACTGTAGATTGAACGATATAAAAAAAACGAACCGAAGTCTGCTAAATAAATTTAGAAGCCTCCTGACCAATCACATTTGCAAGAACAAGGTTGATACTTTGGGCAATAATTTGGACAATAGATTTCGCAATTGACAACCCCTCCATTAATAGATTGTTGTTCAGCTTTGTTTAGGGTAGTACCTAGGCTTGAAATATTTTTTAACATGTTATAAGTTTTTAAGTTTCTCAAACTTATATAAAAATAAAAAAGAATTGCTTAAAAAAACCATAAGATAAGTACGGTAAAACCGTAAATATTAAATTAATAAGAATTAAAATAACTGTAGAAAAAAGAATAAAAAAAATAGAGCTCCCGAAGGAGCTCCACATTAATCTAAATTAACTAATCATAACCCTTCAAAATTATGAAGCCGCAAAAGAAACAAATTAAAATGACTTAACCGTAAGAAATATTAAAATCAAACAATTTAAAAATATTGTA
>CBDTZS010000309.1:0-2394 GCA_965364955.1 uncultured Tenacibaculum sp.
TGCGTTAGCGATTGAAGTGGCATCCTTTATAGGAGATAATAAATAAACGTCATTACGAGTGAAACGAAGTAATCTCTTTCAATTATGAGATTGCCTCAGAAAATGAAGAATTTTCTTCGCAATGATATAAAAAGATACAACGAAAAGCGCGACCCTCGTGGTAACGCACAAAGCATAATACAAAATGAAATACACAATTGCAGTAATACCAGGAGACGGAATTGGGCCAGAAGTAACCGCTCAAGCAAAAAAGGCTTTAGATGCCGTTGCTGGTGTTTATGATCATACTTTTATTTATAAAGAAGCAATCATGGGAGCTTGCGCAATTGACGCAACAGGAAATCCGTTACCAGATAAAACATTAAAAATTTGTAGTGCATCTGATGCTATTTTATTCGGAGCTATTGGTCATCCAAAATACGATAATGATCCAACTGCGAAGGTGAGGCCAGAGCAAGGTTTACTTAAATTACGTAAAGAGTTAGGGTTGTTTTGTAATGTAAGACCTGTAAAGGCCTATGATCAATTGATCGACAATTCTCCTTTAAAAAGAGAAATTATTGATGGAACTGATATTTCTATTTATAGAGAATTGACTGGCGGAATTTATTTTGGCATTAAAGAATTAAGTGACGACGGACAAATTGCTTTTGATGGTTGTTCGTATTCTGTAATGGAAATAGAACGCATTGCTCATTTGGCTTTTAAAGAAGCTCAAACGCGTAGAAAAAAATTAACATTGGTTGATAAGGCTAATGTATTAGAAACTTCTCGTTTATGGAGAAAAACAGTAACAGCTTTGGCTACTCAATACCCAGATGTTGCTTTAGATTTCTTATTTGTAGACAATGCTGCTATGCAGATGATCTTAAACCCAAAACAGTTTGATGTGATCTTAACAGAAAACTTATTTGGAGATATTATTTCTGATGAAGCCAGTGTTATTGGCGGTTCTATCGGACTATTGGCATCTGCATCTGTAGGGAAAGAAAATGCCTTATTTGAGCCAATTCATGGTTCTTTTCCACAGGCAACAGGAAAAGACATTGCAAATCCGTTAGCATCAATTTTATCTGCGGCCATGTTATTGAATCATTTAGGATTACATAAAGAAGCTGCTGCTATAGAAAGAGCGGTTGAAAAATCATTGTCGTTAGAAATCACAACAGAAGACTTAAATAAAAAACAACCATTTACGACATCTAAAGTTGGTGACTTTATTGCTGGCTACATCGAAAATCAAGATGATAGTATTTTAAATTTTCAAAATATTCATATGGGACAGAGTACCATTATTTAGTCTAAAAATTTTATATTAATTAATCTAAAAAGAGTGTGATTTGAATAGATCACACTCTTTTTTATTTTCTTTTATTCTTCAATAATTTCTTGTTTCAATTCTATAATTTCTAATAAAATATTCAGTTCTTTTTTTATACCTTTTCTCATTTGAATATATATAAATGCAAGGATTATAAAACAAGAAGCATCCATTAAAATCATTTTCCAAAGATTAAAATACTTACTAAACTCTGGACTTATCATATAAAAACCAACCAAATACAATACAAAAATAATATGTGTAATTGCTCCATGTATTTTTTTTCTAAATTTATAAAAATCAATGGTTAATTCAGTGTTTTTTAAAGCAGTATCCAGTTTGTTTATTTTTTTAGACTTTATACTACTAAAGACTTCAATGACTATTCTTAACAAGATCCCTATCATCATAAAGCCAACTCCTATTCTACTAAGAATTTCTTGAACTGGAGCTACAAAGTAGAAAAACAAGAAAAGGCAAATTAACGTGATTAATAATATGATGATATTACCATAATGAAAAGACAATCCTTTTTTGCTTTTACGCTCTATTGTTGATACAATATGTTCAAAACTTAAAGAACTATTACCAAGTTCTTTTTTTTGTTTTTGCCACTTTTGTTGCAGGTTTTTAAATTCGTTATCCATTCTCTAGTATTTTTTTAAGTCGTTTTTTTATTCTGTGGATTTTCACTCTTGTGTTTATAGGGTTTATTCCAATAACTTCTGAAATATCTTCATAACCTTGTCCTTCTAACACCATCATGATGATCAATCTATCCAACTCTTTTAGTTGCCCAATGGCGATATATAGTTGGTTTCCATCATTCGTTGCTTCTTCTGCACTCACTTCATTTAGTTCATGCTCGAAGGTTGAAATTGGAATTGTTTTTTTGTTTTTTTCCTTTCTAATAAACTCCAAACATTTATTAACTGTTATTCTATAAATCCACGTTTTATGAGTTGAAGCTTCTCTGAATGTGTCTAACTTTTTCCAGATGATAATAAAAACTTCTTGAGATAAATCACTAGCAACATCATAATCTCCTTTGACAAAACCAAGACACATTTGGT
>CBDTZS010000310.1:0-2388 GCA_965364955.1 uncultured Tenacibaculum sp.
CTTAGTGTAAAGTATGATCTTTAACTTGTGTAAACTATGTCCCTTAACGAACAAAACAAGCAATTATTTTCGGATTAACCACAAGCCAAATCTTTTGTATTTTGTTTTAATTTTTCTCTTTAATACCAAATCAAAAGATTTGGCGACTTTGTAAATAGAGAATAACCTTTGGATTAAACACTAATTGCTCTATTTGCTATATATAGTGTTAGCCACTGGCATTTTTTAGCGTAATATTTCGGTCAAATATACTATTCCGAAAATCCAACCTAAATACAATGCGGTATATGCAAGTGAATAAAGCGCAGAAATTCCGATGTTTCCTTTTGTGTCCGTTGATTTTGAAAACACAAATTTGAAAGCTCGAAAAAACACCCAATAAAGCATTGCTGAAATTATAAAAATTGAAACCCAAAAAAATGCCTCCAATAAAATCAGAAGTAAGAAAATCAAAATTATCATTCCAATCCAGAGTAAAATCGACATTATCAGTCCGCCAATTCCGTCTCCAACTTCTATACTTGGTAAATCGGGTGCAGTTCCAGATTGAGCAATGATGTCTCCAGTTTTAAATTCTCTAAATTTCGGAAAATTGTCTGTCAATCCAATTCTTTTATAGAGTCCGTAAGTCATAAACAGAAAAAGTGCTGTTCCGATTATTGATAGCGATAAATATAAATTAGATGTTACAGTTCGGTTATAATTTTCACCAGTTAGATAAACAGTCAGAATTGTAATTCCGATTACGAGAAGCGAAACTGTAAAAACTGATTTTCCTTTTAAGTATGTTTGTTTTGCTCTCAATTAGTTTCTTCTGCTTGTGGCTAACGTATTTGTGTATGATAAGTTGCGGTTTTGTGCAAGGCTAATTTTCCGCAGGAAAATTGAACTTAGCAAAAAAGCAACAGCCATTAAGTTTGGTCTAAAACTAAGCAATTTTTTATACACGGTGTTGTAAACAGTACTTTCTAATTAGTTCAGGTAGTAATTGTCAAGTTTATTTTGAAGAGTTCTTAAGGCATTATCAAAATCATTATTTTCTTTTAGAATATCTTTTGCTTTTTTCAAGGCATCATTTCCTTTATTAATGTTACCATATCTTAGATGATTTTCAGTTAGTTGGTAATAAGCTAGCCCCTTAATAAAATCCAATTTAGAATGATTAATTATGTTATGAAATTCTTTTTCAGATTCAATGTCTTCTCCAATTATACTGAGAGTTCTTGCTAAATTCAAACCAGCAATAAAATATAAAGAGTCAGATTCAAAAAATGATTTTTTATAGTACTTAATTGCTTTTTCAAAATTTTTATCGTCTCTTTCAAGGTTTGCCATATTATTCAGGATAATCACATTTTTAGGAGACCTATTTAAACCGTTTAAAAATGCTTGTCTAGATTGATTAATCTTGTTTTGTTTCGCTAATTTAATTCCTTCATTATTAAAGAAATTAAGTGAATCTTTAAGGTTATCAAATTTTTCGTGATAGAAATCTATTTCGCCTCCAGTTTTAACATAATAAATAAGTGGTGAATTATTCAAAATAGTCTTTTTACTATCGGTTTTGCAACTAATATTTAGGATTGCTAAAAACAAAAATAGAAGTGGATAAATATATTTCTTTTTCAATTTTTCAGTATTGTTTACAACGTTGTTGTATAAGGATAGTGCGGTTTTGTGCAAGGCTAATTTTCCGCAGGAAAATCAGGCTTAGCAAAAGTGTACTAGCCATTGATTAAGCACTAAACTACGCATTGTTTTTATACGTTGTTGTACTACGTTATTTTTCTTTTCAGTTTTTCGTAACAATATTTTCGACTTTTTTTTCTATAAGATTTTCCTTTAATCATTCCGAAAACTTCGTTAGTCTTTGGTAAATACTCCAATGTACTTTCATAACAACTTCCAATTGCGTAATCATTGTCAGATTCATTTGGTAGTTTTGTTCCGTTTCTATGAGGTTTGTATGTTGCAAAAATATAAGTTTTCCCAGTTTTAAATTCACGAATACTTGCTCTACAGTCAGCTCCATCTGTATCAAATATTTCAATAATTTTTCTTTCTTCTTTACCTCTTATAATTTCAATGATTTCCACTTTTATTGATTCTCCAGTTCCGTAATAAGGGTCAAATTCATTGTTTAGAGTTTCTGTAAAGTATTCATCATAATCTGTAAATCGTTTTCCATTTTCAGTATGATAAATATGCTCAATAATTTTTCCTTTAATAACTAATTCTGAATTATTAGCAATTCGTAAAAAATTCCCACCCCATTCACAACTACAAGCTGTGATTTTCATAGAAATCAATAACATTATTAATATGACTGAAGCTTTTTTCATAATGTTCGTTAAGGGACATAGTTTACACAAGTTAAAGATCATACTT
>CBDTZS010000311.1:0-2363 GCA_965364955.1 uncultured Tenacibaculum sp.
ACTAATTTAGAACGCATTTGTAAAAATTGATAAGCTTCCGCGTGTTGTACTGCGTGTCCAACTTCATGAGCTGCAACAGCCGCAGACGCTGCATTACGTTGATTATATACTCCTTCGCTTAAATTAACAGTTTTGTTTTGAGGATTGTAATGGTCTGTTAACATTCCGGGAGTAGAAATTACTTTTACATCACTAATGCCATGATCATCTAACATTTTTTGAGCTATTTCTGCTCCACTCATTCCATTTCGTAAATGAACTTGTGAATATTTTTTAAATTTTCTTTTAAGAGTATTGCTTACTATCCAGCTGAATAAAGAGATAATCCCTATCAGAATATAAAATCCTATCATAATTTATTTAGTTTTAAAATTTTGTATCATTTTTGTTTGATAAATTTACAACATAAATTATTCCATAATTAAATTACATATAATAAAAGTGTCATAATGTCAAATAAACCTAAAATTTTAATAGTATATACAGGTGGAACCATTGGTATGGTTAAGGATTATAAAACAGGTGCTTTAAAAGCTTTTGATTTTAGCCAAATATCTAGTAAGATACCAGAATTACAACAGTTGCATTGTGATATTTCTACAATTTCTTTTGAGGAGCCAATTGATTCGTCAAATATGAATGTGAATTATTATATTGATATAGCTGAAATTATTTTTGAGAATTATGATAAGTTTGATGGGTTTGTCGTTCTTACAGGGTCAGATACGATGTCGTACACATCATCGGCAATTAGTTTTATGTTTGATAACTTACAAAAACCAGTAATTTTTACAGGTTCTCAATTACCAATAGGTGATTTACGTACAGATGCTAAAGAAAATTTAATTACCTCTATACAGGTTGCATCAACGTATGAAAACGGAAAGCCCGTAGTGCAAGAGGTTGGTCTATATTTTGAGTACAAATTATATAGAGCGAATAGGACAACAAAGATAAATGCAGAGCAGTTTGAAGCTTTTGCTTCAATGAATTACCCGCCTTTAGCTGAAAGCGGGGTTCATTTAAATTTTAACTATCCAGTTTTATTTAGGCGGGTTAAAGAAGGGGGGAGTCTTGTTTTAAGAAAAAAATTAGATAATAATGTAGCTATTTTAAAACTATTCCCTGGGATTACAGAAGCGGTTGTTACGAGTTTTATAAACATACCTAATCTAAAGGGAATAATATTAGAAACTTATGGCTCTGGAAATGCTCCTACTGAAAAATGGTTTATAAAATTATTGGAGCAAGTAGTGACTAAAGGGGTGTATATAGTAAACGTTACCCAATGTGCAGGTGGAAGTGTTATTTTAGGACATTATGAAACAAGTTCCGATTTAAAACGTATCGGAATTGTAGATGGAAAAGACATTACAACTGAAACAGCTATAGCGAAAATGATGTATCTATTAGGAGAAAAATTGTCGAAAGAAGAGTTTAAACACTATTTCGAAACTTCATTAAGGGGAGAAATTAATTAAATTGTAATTTTTTCACTAAATTTACAATTATAACTACTTGAAATAGTAGGGGGAAGAAAAAAAGTAATATAAATATTACTGTTTTTTTTTAATGTCCCAACATTTTTTTGTTACTTGGCACTCTGAAAATCAAAAGTGCATTAAGTACAAGTAAAGAATGACTTATTTGTAAAAAATTAAGTTTTTTGTAGTAAAATTTGTATTTTTAACCCGTTAACTATTTAAAATTAATTATAACAAAATGAAAAAAGTAGTAAATTTCCTAACTGTTGCAGGATTTATGTTTTTAGGAGCTATCCAGTCAACATTTGCTCAAGAAGCTGAGAGAACTTTTCACCAAGAGTTAAAACAACGTTTTATTGAAGGGACTCCTCAATTTATGGGAATCGTATTGGTAGCGTTGATTTTAGGTTTGGCAATAGCAATTGAAAGAATCATTTATTTAAACATGGCAACAACTAATACTAAGAAATTAGTAGCTAGTGTAGACGATGCTTTAAGTTCAGGTGGTATTGAAGCTGCTAAAGAGGTTTGTAGAAATACAAAAGGACCTGTTGCTTCTATCTTTTATCAAGGATTAGAAAGAGCAGACGAAGGTTTAGAAGCTGCTGAAAAAGCTGTAGTAGGTTATGGTGGTGTACAAATGGGATTATTAGAGAAGAATGTTTCTTGGTTATCTTTATTTATTGCATTAGCACCAATGTTAGGGTTCATGGGAACAGTAATTGGTATGATTGAAGCTTTTGATAAGATTGCAGTTGCAAATGATATCTCTCCAGCAGTAGTTGCAGGTGGTATTAAAATTGCACTTTTAACAACTGTATTTGGTCTTGTTGCAGCAATTATCTTACAAATTTTTTATAATTATATCGTTTCTAAAAT
>CBDTZS010000312.1:0-2350 GCA_965364955.1 uncultured Tenacibaculum sp.
ATTCAACTCCGGTAGGACCTCCTCCAACAATTACAAAATTCATTAAAGCTCTACGCTTATCTAAATCTGTTTCTAATAATGCTTCCTCAAAGTTTTCTAAGACTAAACTTCTAATATTTAATGCTTGCGGAACCGATTTCATTTCCATTGCATATTTTTCAATATTTGTATTTCCGAAAAAATTAGTAGTTGATCCTGTTGCAATGATTAACTCATCATATTCTAAATTACCTATCGTTGTTTTTATTGTATTATTTTTTTCATCAATTGTAAGAACTTCTGTTAGTCGGAAATAAAAATTTTCGACATCGTTAAAACGCTTACGTAACGGAAAAGCAATACTATCCGGCTCTAAACCACCAGTTGCTACTTGATACAATAAAGGTTGAAATGTATGGTAATTATGTTTATCTATAAGAACAACTTGTAAATCTTGCTCTTCCAATCCTCTTGCTGCTGCTAATCCAGCAAAACCACCACCAATAATTACTATTCGCGGAAAACTTGTTTGAGGTATATTCATAGATTCTTAATTTTAGAAAAAAAAGTTATCGAAAGTAAAATATTATTCATAATAACTATCTGTAATTTTTCCTTTTTCATATTTTTTTATTACTCTAACCTCATTACGATCATTATAATAAATAACCTTTCCATTACCTTTTTTAAAATCTCCTATTTTCAATTTCACTCCTTTTTTAGTAAACCAACCGTCAACATCTAACAACTGGTTTTTATCCCATTCAAAACTCCTTATCAACTGTCCGTTATCGTAATAATACTCAAAAAACTTATGTTTTACCCTCTTTTTATTTTTATTTATTAAGTATGTTTCTACACTTTTCTTGTTACCGTTTTCATAATAACAAAATTCTCGTTCAATATTTCTTGATATTTTATTAAAACATTTAACATTAGTATTATCATAAAAAGTTTTCCAGTTCCCTACTATTTTTCCAGTTCGGCTATAAGTAGCATTACTTTTCATTTTGCCATTTTCATGATACCTAATAATTTTATTTAACCTTTCTCCTTTATTTTTAATACTTTTAGAGAAATACTTTACTATTTTATTTTCAAAGAATTTCTTTTTCTCAAGAACATAATCCCAATTTGTTTTTTTATACTCTTTAAGGTTTCCATTTTGATAAAAAACACTATCAATAGTAATATTTTTATTAGCAAGAAATAAATTCTTCAATTTTCCATCTGAATAATATGATTTCCATTTTTGTTTCGAATCAATAGATTCAAAATGTTTTTCCAATGTTAGCTGCCCTTTACTGTCATAAAAAAAATGGCTTTTAAGCTCACTATTAAGATATTTTTTTAATTCTTCTTTTTTACCTTTTCTACCAAAATAAATCTGATCTCCGTCAGGTCTTCCATTAATATAACGAAAATTATATACTAAAAATCGTTTTTGTGGTACATTAACAACTTTCACCTTTTTACTTCCTATTGATCTTATTTTAGCTTTTCTAGCTGATTGATAATTATATTCTATTAAATTACCTTTTACTATACTGTCGTTAATTCTAATAGAGTTTAATTTTCTTAACACATTCCCATTCTCTAAAAACTCTTTAGACTCAGCTTCTAAAACTCCATTACGATAATTATATATACCTTTTACCTCCCCAGTTTCAAAAAATGCTTTTTGCTCTCCATCTCTTTTAGAAGATTTATAATTACCCTTTAATTTAATTTTCCCTGACTCATAATACTCCTTTATTTCACCTTCCATTGAATTATCTAACATAGTAAATTCAGATTTTAAATTACCATTATCGTAATACATTTTCTTTTCATCTTTCAGCTTATTTTCTTCTTTTTGAACTCCATCAATAAAAAAAATACTAGGACTTACAAAAACTCTATATTCACTAAATGGATTATTCTGAGCACACAATAATGATGTTTGAACCATCAATAACATTAATACTAATATCTTTTTCATAATTATTTTTTATTTTCAATAATGGGATTTTTATTAGAAGGAATCCTTTAACATTTAACTTCTTGACTCCATAAATTTCATAAGCATTACGCAACGAATAAAACTTAACTCAATTACTTAGAATAGCGACACACAGCATTATCTGTATAAGTTTCCTTATTTACTTTTATAATGTGTCCATTTCTTTTAAAACGTAACACTCATTTAAGGCTAACTTAGAAGTAAGTATATTCGAAATATTATCGGGTTCTAACTCACCAGTTGCAACTTGATATAATAAAGGTTGAAATGTATGATAGTTGTGTTTATCTATTAAAAAAACTTGCAATTCTTGCTCCTCTAATCCCCTAGCAGCAGCTAATCCCGCAAATCCTCCTCCAATAATTACAA
>CBDTZS010000313.1:0-2302 GCA_965364955.1 uncultured Tenacibaculum sp.
TTTTGTTTTTTAGGAACTAGCCCTATTTTTATTTTGATAGTTTTATAAAAGTATTAATATACCCAGTATTCCAATTCCTAAGCATAACGGAGAAAATATTTTTGAATCGGCTTTGGCAAATTCAGTGCTTTTTATTTTCTTGAAAAATCCAACGTAGTTAAACTCTCCTATAGCACGTAAGATAAAAATAAAGGGAATTAACCAAGATCCGTAGTTTACCAACCAATTCGGAACCAAGAATGTTATAAAACCTGATTTATGAAGATAAATAAGTCCAAACAACATTAATACAAGTGCTACTATTAGAGTTGCAAATTTAGGAACTGATAGTGTAACCTCTTCATTTTCTTTTGTTGGGAAAACTTTTTTCACTCCCCATTTGCCTCCAAAGAGCCAGTAAAAGTGAAAGCCTCCTAATATTGTAAAAATTAAAAATAAGAGTAGTGATAGTATGGTAATAATCATAAACTTGGTATTTGAAATAGTTGTACTGTTTGTTTTCTATTAACTGAAGTAGGAGTCAGTTTAATTAGTAAGTTACGGATTCCGATTAAAATAGGGTTCGATAAATGAGCGATTTTTCCAAGCATCCAACTTGCCTTAACTACTTGATGTGCTTTTACTATTCGTAATTCTTGAAATTTTTTAAAGGCAATATTTGTTTGGTATTTAGATAAACATTCCGAAAGAATATACGCGTCTTCTATTGCTTGACAAGCTCCCTGCCCCATATTTGGTGTCATTGCATGCGCAGCATCTCCAATAAGGCACACATTCTCTTTATGCCAATTATGTATAGGTTTTAAGTCTGCTATTTCTGCGGTATTAATTTGCTCTTTTTTTGTAGAAGAAATTATGTTTTTTATAATAGGGTCATAGTTGCAGAAATAGTATTCAATTTCGGTCACATTAAATTCCTCTTTGTTTTTTACAATTGATTTTAAAGCATACCAGTATACTTTGTTTTCATCAATTTGCACAAATCCAAACCGATCAGAGGCACCCCAAGCTTCGTTTAATTCGTTTTTATATTGTTCAGGTAAGCTAAATTCGGTAACTCCTCTCCAACAAATTTGATTTGCATTTCGAATCGTATTATTTGCAAATAAATTTCCTCTAACTTTTGAGTTTAAACCATCGGCTGCTATAAGAGTGGTGGATTGAATTTTTTCTCCATTCTCAAATTCTAGCAAATGACCATTTTCGTTTTTAACGACTTTTTTTAACTTGTAATTTAAGTTTAGGGTGGAAGAACTTAATTTATCAATTAAAATTTGCTGTAAAACCCCTCTGTGAATCGCAATATTTTTTACTTTAAATTTTTTCTCAAAGTAGGATAAATCGATTTTAGAAAGTGCTTTTAAGTTTCTTTTGGTAATATTTAAAGAAGTAATAGGATTGCCATTTTCTTCAATAACTTTTCTTAATCCTAGTTTTTCATATACTTGCATTGCATTATTAGCTAAAATAATTCCAGCGCCTACAGGTTTTATTTTTTCAGCTTGTTCAAAAATTCGAATTTTATAACCCTTTTTTTCAAGTGCAATAGCTGTTGTTAATCCACCTATTCCAGCTCCAATAATATCTATATTCATACCTAACTAGTATTAATTTAGTACAAACGTACTAAAAATAATTTACATTAGTACATTTGTACTAAAAATAGTATTTTTGCTTCTATGAATAATACAAAACAAAAGATTTTATTAAAGTCTTTAGCGCTTTTTAATACGAATGGAATTTCGAATACCTCTTTAAGAACGATAGCTGATGAGGTTGGAATTAGTGTTGGTAATTTACAGTATCATTTTAAAAAAAGAGAGGATATAATTGAAGCACTCTATTTTCAGTTAGTTGAAAAAATGGACAGTATTTTTTTAATAGCCACTGATGATTTATTAAAATCATTTTTAAATATTTCAAAAGCAATCATTTCAAACCTTTACGAGTATCATTTTTTCTTATTAGATTTTGTAATTATTACAAGAAAAAACCAGAAGATAAAAAGTCATTATTCTGAGCTGTCAAAACGAAGAGAAGCAGAATCTTTAAAAATGATAGCGATTCTTATTGAAAATGGAATTTTTCGGAAAGAAGTACTAAAAAACGAATATAGCAGCTTATTTAAACGAATGGAGGTTATCAGTAATTTTTGGTTTTCTTCTATTTTAATTCAAGCGGATGTTTTGCCAAAAGAAGCTATTCAAGAATACGAATTACTTATAAGTCAAAATATATACCCATATTTAACTGATAATGCAAAAACCAAGTACGCTACTATTTTTCCGACTCAGTTACTTTA
>CBDTZS010000314.1:0-2287 GCA_965364955.1 uncultured Tenacibaculum sp.
TCAGATTCTAGCATCGAATTTTCTGTTTTAAAATAACTGCTATGAATTGTAAAAACTGTAATGAAGTATTAGAAAAAGATGCTCATTTCTGCGATAATTGTGGCGCAAAAGTGATAACAAACCGAATAACTTTACGCTTTTTAGTTGGCGAATTATTTGCTTCAATGGGATTTGAAAGTTTGTATTTTACTACTTTAAAAGGTATGCTTTTATCCCCTCATGAAGTTATTAAAGAATATCTTGGTGGAGTTAGAAAACGTTATGTAAATCCGTTTGCTTATTTGGCACTTGGTGCTGCATTGGCTTTGCTTGTTTTTAATTATTTTTCTGATGATTATTTAAAAGCTCAAGCGTCTTTTAACCAAAGTCAAATTGAGGAGTTTAAAGAAATAGTAGCAAAAGATTTATCAGCAATTAAAAATATATCTAAAGAAGAACTTACTAAATTAAAAGCGGAACAAAAAACTGCTCAAGTTCAACTTAACTTTATTGAAAATTGGTCTCAATTTCTTCTTCGTTATTTTAATCTTGCAGCTTTTTTATTTCTTCCTTTCTATGCTTTACTAAGTAAATTAACATACTATAAACCTAATAATTACGGCGAACACATTGTTATAAATGCATACATACAAGGAACCACAATGTATGTATCTATTATTTGCTTTCTATTAAGCATAATTATAAACCCAAAAATATTTTCATTTTCCTTAATTTTTGTTATTCTATACTACCTTTATACATTAGGTAAACTATACAATTATAGTTTTAAAAAATCAGTTGTAAAATTTTTTAAATTTATTGGTGTTCTTTTACTCTCTTTGATTCCTTTTATGATTATTGCTATGATAATAGGTGTCATATATGCTATTAAAAATGGTCTTTAAGATTATAAATATTTTAAAACAGTAGCAGTACAGATACTCTTATTCATAACAAACCTCGTAATTTTATTACGAGGTTTTGCTTTTAAATTTAGTTTGATTCTTGGTTCAAAAACTACTAATTTCGTTATCATACGATATCCATCATTAAAACAACGGGTATCTTAATCGTTGTAAACTATTTCAAAAAAAAATGAAGCATATAAAAAGAAGATTTTTTCTACAAACAACTTCAGACCAAGTGAACTTTGATAATCCGAATTTCGAAAATTTAAATATAGAAAAAGGGATTACACAAGAACAACTGTCAGAAAGAAAAGATTCAATTGCTTATGTAGAGACTACAGATGGAATTGTAATAGGTGGTTTTGTTCATAAAGTAGACGGGAAAAATTATATGTTTCCTGTTCCTGACCCAACTTTAATATATTTTAATAACGCACAATTGAATGTTAAAGCTATAAGTGAACAAAAAAAAATATTATTAAAAAAATTAGACGTGACTGTGGCTTTAAATTCACCAGCAATTCACGATATTTATAATTATTATGGACTAACAAGTGGGTTTATTATTTTTTTATTTACTGCAATTGAATCCTTTATAAATCAAATGATTCCAGATGACTTTATTTATGAAGACAAACAAAATAGGAAAACTGAAATTTACAATAAAGCTCAAATCCAAGAATTCTTAGATTTTAAAACTAAAATCACTAAAGTCCTAAAAGAGACTACTGGTAAAAATTTCTTTATTAATCAAACTCCAACAAATCAGTCAATATGGAAATTAAAAGAATTTCGTGATGATATAATTCACACAAAACAAGATGAAAACCCACTAAAGTATAATAATATAATAAAGAATTCATTGAGTTTTAATTATGGAAAAACACTATTAGCCGTAGCGAAATTTATGAATTATTATAAAAAAGATTATATTATAGAATGTGATTGTGGAAAAGATTTCTAAAAAACAGTTTACAACACCGTGCATAATTAATTGTTAGTTTTAGCTCACTTGGAAAATCCTTCATGATTTATTTGCTAAATTAGTTACTAAAACATCGCAACAAACCATATACAAACACGATAACGAAACCTTTACAACCACTTCAAAAAATCACTCCTATCAATTTCACGAGCACCTAAACTCTCTAGATGTTCGTTATGCACTTGACAATCTATTAGATTATAACCACAGTTTTTTACTAGGTGTATAAAAGCAACTTTACTCATATTACTTGCTTTACTAAACATACTTTCGCCACAAAAAACACCGTTATTTAAATCTACACCGTATAAACCAGCGACTAATGTATCGTCCATCCAAACTTCAATAGATTTCGTGATACCCTTTTCGTGTAAGTTAATGTAGGCATCTTCCATGTCGTCGGTAATCCAAGTAC
>CBDTZS010000315.1:0-2285 GCA_965364955.1 uncultured Tenacibaculum sp.
GTTAAAAACAGTTTCATCTTCAAAAATTAAATACTGTCCTTTTATACCAACTAAAGTACCTGTATAACTTTGTTCTTTTTTGATATTTAAACTCTTAGGTTTTAACGGATATTTTTCAACCGGAAAATTAATTACCGTCTCTTTATTATTTTCTATAATATATTGCTGTGCTTCCGCAGGAATAAAACTTTTCAACTTCTCTTGCCAAGACACTAAACTTTCATCTTCAATATCATTTTTCAGCATCTTTCGCCAATTTGTTTTATCAGCTACATGCTCTTTTAAAGCAATTTCTGTAATTCCCGCTAAATAACGATTAGGCACCTCAACAATTTCAATTGCTTCATGTGCACCTTGATCTATCCAACGCGTAGGTACTTGCTGTTTTCTAGTTACTCCTACTTTTACATTGCTAGAATTTGCCAAATACACGATGTGTGGTTTTAGCTGTACACTTTTTTCGTATTCTAAATCACGGTCTTCGATTCCTAAATGTGCTTTACTTAATTCAGGCCGCATAATCCAATCTCCAGCATTTGGAGTTTCAAAAAAACATTTCTTGCAAAATCCTTGGCGATACACCTCTTTTTCTAAATGACAATTTAAACATTCATAAGTAACAAAACTCAATTCTATTTTCTTATTTAGCAACTGATTCATATTTATGAAGTCAGATTTCATATCTAAATAGTACTGAACCGTATCTAAATTTTCGGTTATCATTTTTTTTAAAACTCCTTGGTATTGCATGTCTTAAATTTTATTACTTTTAGCTTCACAAACTTACAGTAAAAAAACTGAATTAAGAGTTAATCTATGTCGTTTCCAGTTATAAATTCTATCATTTCTTGGTTTTTAAAAAAACGTAAACATCAAGTCGAATTATTTTTAAAATACCCTATTGATGTACAAAATGAATTGCTTCAAAAGTTATTAAACACCGCTAAAAATACGGAGTTTGGTAAGTTGCATTCATTTTCATCACTAAAGGATTATACCGATTTTTCAAACAAAGTTCCTATTCAGAAATACGAAAGTATTGAACCTCTTATTGAACGATGTAGAAAAGGGGAACAAAACTTATTTTGGCCCACACCTATTCGTTGGTTTGCCAAAAGTAGCGGAACCACCAATGCTAAAAGTAAATTTATACCTGTTAGTGACGAAGCTCTTGAAGGCTGTCATTTAAAAGCAGGAAAAGACATGCTGTGTTTATATATTAACAATAATAAAGACACACAAATGTTTACTGGCAAAGGATTAAAACTAGGCGGTAGTACAGCTATTTACGAAGATAATAATTCTTATTTTGGCGATTTATCGGCAATTATAACAGAGAACTTACCTTTTTGGGCTGATTTTAGCTCTGCTCCTAGTCAAGAAGTAGCTTTAATGGCTGAATGGGAAACTAAAATGGAAGCTATTATTGATGAAACTATTAATGAAAACATAACAAGTCTGGTTGGTGTTCCTAGTTGGATGTTGGTGCTTTTAAATAGAGTTTTAGAAAAAACAGGAAAGGATAATATTTTAGAAGTTTGGCCTAATTTAGAGGTATATTTTCATGGTGGTGTAAATTTCAATCCATATCGAGAGCAATACAAAAAATTAATTCCGAAAAAAGAATTTAAATATTATGAAACTTATAATGCTTCCGAAGGTTTTTTTGCTATTCAAGATCAAAATAACTCCGAAGAATTACTATTGATGTTAGACTATGGTATTTTTTATGAATTCATTCCTATGAATGAATATGATGGCGAAAATTCAACAACAATTCCGCTTTCCGAAGTAAAAAAAGAAATTAATTATGCGATTATAATTACCACTAATGGTGGTTTATGGCGCTATTTAATTGGAGACACCGTTAAATTTACTTCAACAAACCCATATCGTATAAAAATTACTGGTCGAACCAAACATCATATAAATGTTTTTGGTGAGGAACTAATTATAGAAAATGCTGAAGATGCTTTAAAATCTGCCAGTGAAAAAACCAATGCAAGTATTAAAGATTACACCGTTGGTCCTATTTTTATGGCGGGTACTAAAAGCGGCGGACATGAATGGATCATTGAGTTTAGCAAGCCTCCTGAAAACCTTAAATACTTTACAGAATTACTAGATAACGCGCTAAAATCGATCAATTCAGATTACGAAGCAAAACGTTATAATAATATGACATTGGCAATGCCTATTATACATGAAGCTCGTAAAGGTTTATTTTACGATTGGCTAAGAGAAAAAGGAAAATTAGGAGGGCAACATAAAGTTCCTCGTTTATC
>CBDTZS010000316.1:0-2281 GCA_965364955.1 uncultured Tenacibaculum sp.
TTTAAATTATTATCAGCAAAAGATAGTTTACATGAAAAGGATTTTTCTAACTTAAAAGTAGGCCATTCTTTTACAAGAGATTCTAAGTTTTATCGTTTTAATCAATCAATAGCAACAGCTACAATTTTTGGTGATGTAAACACTTCAGGAGCAGTAAATAATAAAACAGATTTTTTACTTTATAACAATCAAGTATTTTTAGATTTTAATTCTAAATACGTATTGGGGAAATTTAGAGTAAAGACAGGTTTTACTACGTATAATTATGGGTATGAAAATTTGCAGAATAGTTTAGTAGGGATAACTAAAAATAAACTGAAAGGTAAAGCTGTTTCATTCGGAGCTAATTGGAATGGGAAAATAAAAAACTTCTATATAAATGCATCAGGAGGCTTAACACCCGGTAGTGGTAGACTTTCAGGGAGTAATTTAAAAGCGGAGGCTTTTTATAAAAAAGATAGTTTATTTACTGTTAAAGCAAGGTTAGGAGTTAGTAATAGGCTACCTAACTTTAATTTTTTATTACATCAAAGTAACTACAATACTTATAATTGGGAGAATAATTTTGCATCAGTAGGAACTCAAACCTTAGGAGGAATTTTTGAATCTAAATGGGGAAATGCTTCTGTAGATATTACAAATATTGAAAATTACACCTATTTTGATGAAGCTAGTTTGCCTAAACAATTTTCAGGTAGTGTTAATTACTTAAAAGCCAAGGTGTCTAAAGAATTTACCTTTGGTAAATTTGCATTAGATAATACCGTTATGTATCAGAAGGTCGCTAGTGGAAGTGATGTTTTTAGAGTTCCAGAATTTGTGACGAGAAATACACTGTACTATTCTGATAGTTGGTTTAAAGGAAAACCATTGCGGGTACAGATAGGGGCTACGTTTAACTATTTTTCAAAATATAAAGTAAATTCATATAATCCATTATTAGCCGAATTTAGATTGCAAAACGATACAGAAATTGGGTATCCAACTATTGACTTGTTTTTTAACGGAAGAGTGCGTAGAACGCGTATTTATTTTAAGGCAGATAATGTGAGTTCTTTTTTCTTTAAAAAGGATTACTTATCAGCTCCTAATTACCCGTATAGAGATTTTGTAATTCGTTTTGGAATCGTTTGGAATTGGTTTATATAAACCACGATGTGGTGAATTAAGTAAAATAAGATTACGACTATTTTGTTTTATGTGAATTGGAAGGGTTTTATACTATTTAATGAAAAAAAAACTACAACAAAATTGGAAACTGTTTTTAATAGCAAGTTTAACTTTAGGGTTAGCACCTTTTACACCACCACATATTGTTGGTAAACTAAAATGGATTATTGGTGGTAAAGCATTTTCAGGAGAACAAGCAATGCAACTTCAAGATTGGTTTGATGTTTTACTGCATGGAACACCTTGGGTATTTTTAATAATTTCTACTGTGTTAAATCTTTCTGCATTATCGGTAAAAAACGATTCGAAATAGCGCTTTCTTTTTTGTCAATAATATTAAAACCTTGGCTTTTATAAAAAAAAACGGCATTAGGATCTGCTAATAATGTTATTGAATCTGCGTTTAGTTTTCGAGTATGTTCTATGGCATGAAGTAATAAATTTTTTCCTATTCCCTTTCCAATAAATTCAGGAAGTACAAATAACATTTCTAATTTAATAGCTTTTCCTTTTGGTGGATTTAGAGCATAAAAACCTGCTATTTTATTGTTTTGAACGTATTTGTAAATCATCATTTCTTCAACCATTTTAGAGGTAATGGTTAAATCATTTCGCCAACTTTCAATTAGTTCTTTAGAATACCTCCAATAGGCTTTAGACCTTAAAGCAATACTGGTTAATAATTTTGAATCTTCTATTGTGGCTTTATCTATCATAAAAAAAGCCTCACTTTTAAAAGGGAGGCTTGATATTATTTTTTTGAAATTTCTCTAATTTTAATTTTAAAAGCAGCAAATAGTAATGTCATAAACGGACTTAGGTAATTAAATACAGCATACAATGCGTATTCACCAACCCCAACACCTAATACACCCGATTGA
Organism: uncultured Tenacibaculum sp.; assembly: GCA_965364955.1. Lineage (GTDB taxonomy): Bacteria > Bacteroidota > Bacteroidia > Flavobacteriales > Flavobacteriaceae > Polaribacter. The sequence goes on from CBDTZS010000316.1 coordinate 2,052, forward strand.
TAAGCTCCACAAGTGTTCCATGGAATTAATACCGAAGTTACCGTTCCAGAATCTTCTAAAGTTCTACTTAAATTTTCGGGAGCTAATCCTTTGTCTTCATATGCTTGTTTGAACATTTTCCCTGGAATTACTAATGCTAAGTATTGATCGGAAGCAATTACATTTAATCCTAAACAACTAATAACTGTACTTGCAAATAATCCGAATACCGAAGTTGCTACAGATAATAA
>CBDTZS010000317.1:0-2245 GCA_965364955.1 uncultured Tenacibaculum sp.
TCCTAAAGAACTTGCAATAGGTTTGCCTGAAAACTTAGGTGTTTTTAAATATAAACTTTTCGTACAAGGGAATAAGGTTAAACTATCTTCTGTTTTACAAATGAACATTAGTATCATTACTCCCCAATATTATAATACACTAAGAAATTTTTACACCCAATTAGTAAAAAAACAATCTGAAAAAATTGTACTAATAAAAAAATAAAAATATTATGAAAAAATTATTACTCCTTTTTACATTAATACTATCATTAACCACTACTGCTCAAGAAATAAAATTTGGAAAAGTTTCCAAAGAAGCACTTGAAGAAAAGTTTTATCCATTAGACTCTACTGCTGATGCTGCATACCTTTTCAAAAAAAGAAAAACTCACTTTGTATATTCTAATAACGGATTTAAAGTAGTTACAGAGTATCATGAAAGGATAAAAATTTATTCAAAAGAAGGATTTAGTTATGCCAATAAAACAATAAATTATTACAAACCAGACTCTGGAAATAAAGAAGAAATAAACTCACTTAAAGCTTATTCTTTTAATCTTGAAAAAGGGAAAACTATAAAACATAAAATATCTAAAAAAGAAATTTTTAGTGAAAAATTAAATAAATATAGAAGTATAAAAAAATTCACTCTTCCCAATATTAAGGAAGGTAGTGTTATTGATATAAAATACACTTTAGTATCTCATCAGTGGGATATTAAAACATTAAACTTTCAATACGGAATCCCAGTTAAGTTTTTAGATTACAAAGTGGAAATTCCTGAATATTTTTTCTTCAATTTAAAAAACAAAGGACACTTTAACATCCCTCCAAAGAAAACAAACAAACAAGGAGAAATTAACTGGACAACAAGAGAGAGAACTCTAAAAAGAGGGGCTGTGGGATCCTCTGTTACTAGTGAAGTAAATAACCATAAAAAAACATTTAAAGTGAATTGTTTCTCATTTCTTGGTAGTAATATTCCTTATATAAAAGAAAACGAGCCCTACTTAGGAAACATTAACAACTACAAAGGAGGATATGAATTTGAGCTTTCTGGAACGCGTTTCCCTAACTCATTATATAAAAACTACACAACTAATTGGGAAGATGTATGCAAAACTATATATGAATCTTCAAACTTCGGAAATGAGTTGGAAAAAGAAAAATATTATAAAAAAGAGATAACCAGTCTTGTTGGTTCCGCAATGAATGAGTTAGAAAAAATTGTGAAAATATTTGAATTCACTAAATCAAAAATTAAATGGAACGGGTATTACGGGAAATATGCAGATAAAGGTTTAAAAAAAGCTTACAAAGAAGAATCAGGAAATGTTGCTGAAATTAATTTGGCTTTAACATCTATGTTGCGCTCTGTAGGATTAAAATCTAACCCCGTGTTAGTAAGTACTAAAGGTAACGGAATTCCTTTATTTCCGACAAGAGAAGGATTCAACTATGTTATTTCAAAAGTAAATCTCTCAAATGGAAAATATCTTTTACTGGATGCTACTGAAAAATATTCAACTATAAACGATTTACCCCTAAGGGCTATAAATTGGAAAGGTAGAGAAATTACAGAAAATGGACAATCTAACTGGGTAAATCTCACCCCGTCTTTACACGCCAAAGAAAATAACATTTTACATGCAAAGTTAGATAGCTCTGGTTCTATTGAAGGCTTGTTAAGAAAATCGTTGACAAGGCATTCAGCTATGTTTTATCGTCAAAAAAATAATCATATAAAAGAAGAAGAAATTATTCTTTCTTTGGAAGAAAAATATAATATAGAGATTGAAGATTTTAAAATTTCAAATAAAAAAAACATCTCTAATCCAATATCTCAAACTTTAAAATTTTCAGGAGAAGATTTCATAGAAGAAATAAATGGGAAATTGTATTTTTCTCCATTACTTTTCTTAGCTACAAAAGAAAATCCTTTTAAGTCTAAAGAAAGAAATTTCCCTGTAGATTACAGAATGCCATGGCAAGATAAATTCGTTATTGCAATAACCACCCCGGAAGGTTATCTTGTAGAATCTTTCCCGAAAGAGCTTGCGATAGGTTTGCCAGAAAACTTAGGTTTTTTTAAATACAAAATCTTAGTTCTAGATAATAAAATTAAACTCTCTTCTGTTTTACAAATAAATTCAAGTATAATAACCCCTCAATATTATACTGCTCTAAGAGATTTTTACACCCAATTAGTAAAAAAACAATCTGAAAAAATTGTCTTAATTAAAAAATAATGAAAAATTTAATT
>CBDTZS010000318.1:0-2225 GCA_965364955.1 uncultured Tenacibaculum sp.
ATACAATTCGTTTGGAGATTGATTTACCGTACAAACTCAACTATCCACCCTCCTAAGCACAGCTATACTAGCCGCAACAAAGTAAATAAATCTATTGTTTGGTTTTTCTTTACTCACATATTCTTTATGCGCAATAGAAATAGCTTCTTTTGTTTTTTTTATAGCATCACTCTTAAATACATCTTCTAAATTTTTAACTTCTTTCGAAGAATTATTTTCAAAAAAACTCCAATCCTTTTCATTTAATGTTTCAAAAAGCTGCTTTTCGAAAACAACTTTTTCGTTAAAATCAAGATCAATTGACATCCTCTCTATAAAATCTTTTTTTTCAGATTCTGAAAGTATATCTTTTAAATAATTTTCTATTAATATATCTTCTTCTAAACTCATAATTCTATTAATGAATTATATTTAATATCTTTTTTAATCAATTCTGTAAGTTTTTTCTTGCATTTAAAAACTCGCTGTCTCACCACTGTCTCTGAACCATAATCAGTACTCTCCACTATCTCAGCATAAGGAGTTTTCGCAAAAAACAATGTTAATATTTTTTTACAATTTTCAGATATTTCACCTAGCTTTTCTACAAACAATTCTTGCCTCTTTAATTCTAAATAAGCTAAAGAACTATCTCGTTCTTCACTCACTAGTTCAACAACTTCATTGTTTGTTACCTTTTTTTTAGATTTATTTAATTCTCTACGCCATAAGTTTTTACAAACAGTATATAAATACCCATTAAAATTGGTATTTATTTGAAATGCTTCTTTCTTATATCTTACGGTTATTTGCAATAGTGCTTTTTGAAAAACATCCTCTGCATCAGCAGTATCTCCACTATTTTGAAGCACAAATTTTTTCACGGGGGTGAAGTTTTCTTTGTAAATATTACTTATAATCTTAGAGTCACCATTTACAAGTGCTTTTAAAAAAATATTCCCCACTATTTTTATATAATTTTATTGATGAACAAAAATAAACTTTTATATTTGAACGGGTAACATTTTAAATAAATGTAAACTACGTAAAAGAAAACAAAAACATTTTATTTTATGAAAAAAATTAACCTATTACAAAAAATTACTTTATTAATTATTGCCTTTTTCACTTTCGGCTTTGTTAACGATATTAAAGTTAATAATACAAAGAGCTATCAACTTAAATCAAAAATAACTAAAAATTTTATTATAGTAGAACTTGCTATAAAGTATGAACCAGGTCTAACTAGGTTTCAAAAAGCAGCTGTAAGAAACTGTATTTCTTCAAAATATGGAATTACTTTTAATTCCTTAGAACTGACAGGTCCTAATGATGAATTATGGAACGTAAATAGTTACAATACTCTTCCTGGCTGGACAGGGGACCTAGTTGACGAAGACCCAGATAATGAAAACATTGAAGGAACGCCACCAGGAACGAGCTCAGGCACTACCTGCTCAAATTTAATTAGTGCCATCGTTTATCCTTTATAATAGAAAAACATTAAGTCTAAATTGAAAGTTTGATTAGAAACTCAATAAAAACATTACTTCTTATAGTATTGCTCATTTTTTCTTATAAGAATAAGATTTATGGGCAATATTCTCTTAATGAACTAAAGTTGACGCATCAAAAAGAACAATTTAATGAAAAAAAAGTTGACAGTTTACTTACTACATTAGAAAAAGACAGTTTAATCTATGTTAAAGCTATGTATAATTTTTCTAGAATCTTCTTTAAAGCTAAAGATTATGAATTAGCAATTAAGTATGGAAGAAATCAAATTTACAGCTTAGAAAAATTAAAAATAAAACTAACAACAAAACATTATCACAATGCTATATATCAACTAAGTATTTCCTACATACGAAATAAAGAGCCCTATTTAGCGATAGAAAATTTAAAGAAAGCTTCAAGTATTAATATTTACCCTAAAAAAAAGGCCCAAGCTTTATGCCAATTAGGATATTGTTATCGTTTAACAGGTGATTATCGTAAATCTATCAATTATTATGTGAAGGGAATAGAGCTACTAAAGCTACATGGAAAACCTGGAAGCTTAATTACACACTCTTTACATTTATCTTCAACATGTAATCTTATAAACACATTAGAAGACACTAAACTAGGAATTTCATACTTGAATGCCGCCGATAGCATAATTCAAAGTAATCATAAAGAGAAGCCTTATCTATTATCAAAATACACATCTATCTATAACACCTTAGGTAATTTATATTCAAAAA
>CBDTZS010000319.1:0-2215 GCA_965364955.1 uncultured Tenacibaculum sp.
TCCCTCTCATTGGGATGTATATGCTGAATAAAGGTCAGTATATAACTAAGTTAGCATAAATTAAAAAAAATGAATAAAATCAAAGCATGGTTACTGATAATAACCTGTTCAATATTAGCAGTAATTTTTATTATTTTCTTTATCGCAATAATACCTGGAATATTACCTGGAATATTATCTGGAAAAAATGCTGATATGCCCACAAAAGAGATTATAAGCTCTACTATAGGATTTAGCGTTGTTATTTTTTTAATAATATATGGACTTAAAAAAGGTATTAAGGAAATTTTCTCAAATAAGAAAAGAGAAAAAATGGATTTTAATGAAACTTTAAACATTGAATTTAATGGTCAAATAAAATATAATGATTATAAAAAATTAATGCTTAATATAAGATATAATAAACCTATCTATCTCTTGATTGGAGGCATATTGATTCTTTTGTCTCTATCCTTATTTGTTAATGGACCAGAAATATTAAAAACCAATAATTTCTTACCTTTTATAGTGATTGGAGCATTAATCCTTTCACCTTTTCTCAGTTTACAAAAAATAAAGAAAACTTATGATTCTCATAAAATCTTACAGGAAAGACTGAATTATAAAATAAATAATACTTCAATTCAAATTACTGGCTCAACTGTAAATTCAATCCAATATTGGAATCATTTTCATAAAATAACTGAGACTTCTAACTTTCTTATATTAAGTCAAGGAGAATCTACAGCTACATTAATTGATAAAAAAATGCTTTCTATAACTGATTTAACAAAATTGAATGATTTTTTATCTTCTCTTGATGTTAAATAAAAACTTATGCTAACAATGGCTATAATTAATACTGGTTTTTGTGCTTAACATAAAAATTAGTGTTTTTAACGAAGTCCACCAAATCTTTTTGATTTGGCTTTATAAAGAAAAAGATAAAACAAAATAAAAAGTTTTGGCTAAGTGCTTAATCGGAAATTCAGTACTTTTAATTCCCGTACTAATCATAGCCGAACCGTTAAATTAAAATATTACTTACCACATATCAACACCTAACAAGTGTTGATTTTTTTATGCCAAAATTTAAGCAAACGAATATTAATAAAACTGTAGTTATGAAGGGTAATAAAAAACCCGCTCAAAAAATTGAACGGGAAAATTGCTATGTGAAAGAAAACCTTAAGACGTCTCTTAATGTGCTTCAAATTTAAGTGCTTAAAAAAGAATTCTAAGAGAAAAAACCATAAAATAAGTACGGTAAAACCATAATATTTTAAAAGAAGTATAATAAGAAATCTGTAGGTTTTCAGATCCTAAAAACTGAAAAGTTCATTGACATAATTGTGGTAAGTAAAAAAGATGTAATTTTGAATTATTAAGTACCTTTATTCAGCATATCCCTCTCATTAAGGTATATATGCTGAATAAAGGTCAGTATATAACTAAGTTGTGCAACATTTACAAAACAGGAACGAAATAACAACCTAATGAAGAACGATTCAATTTTAAAAAAAACCTCAAAAACGATAACTGACAGTTCTGAACAGATATTAAATCAACTCAAAAATGGACTTTCTAAAATTGGAGATATTGGAACCAGTACCAAAAATAAGTTTGTCGATTACGTAAAAGATGTTTTTGACGTTTTACCTCTAATTGAAAATGCAGGATTTAAAACAAATAGGCTTATTGTCGGAATTTCTATTCCACCATCAATAGAAATACATTTCAGTAGATTTAAAGAACTTAGTGAAGAAGAAACTGAGGAATTACTTGAATTATACTCTGACAGGAAAATGTTTAAATTAATATTTAAAGCATTAAAAATGTCAAATGAATTTCAAGGAAAATTATCTTCTGACACTTTAGTTTTTAGTGAAACCTGTATTGAAATTTCTATTCCACCGAAAATTAGTATAAAATATCTAAATAAAGACATTTCGAATTTAACCAAAATAGAAACCGAATTTGATTAAAAAAAACGTTGCACAACAATGGCTATAATTAATACGGGTTTTGGTGCTTAACCCAAAGTTTAGAGCTTTTAATCAAGTCCGCCAAATCTTTTGATTTGGCTTTAAAAATGAAAAGATAAAACAAAATAAAAAGTTTTGGCTAAGTGCTTAATCGAAAGTTCACTACTTTTAATTCCCGTACTAACCATAGCCGAGACGTTAAAAAAATATTACTTACCACATATCAACACCTAACCAGTGTTGATTTTTTT
>CBDTZS010000320.1:0-2211 GCA_965364955.1 uncultured Tenacibaculum sp.
CATCTATGAATTAACTTATGGGCAAGTTGTATTATAGCTTGCACCTGTATCTTTTATCCATCCAGAATTTGGAGGTGTAAAACCTGCATCAATTTTTATACAAGTTAAGCCTGCATTGCTATCTGCCATAAAATCCCATATGTTGGTATTATTCCCATTTGAAATATCTAAACTTGTTAAGTTATTATCAAGACATCTAAGGCGTGTTAATACTGTATTGCTTGAAAGATCTAAACTTGTTAAATTATTAACAGCACAAAATAAAATTGATAACGCTGTGTTATTTGAGACATCTAAATTTGTTAAGTTATTCTCAGATACACTCAACGTTGATAACGCTGTGTTTTTTGAAACATCGATACTTGTTAAGCTATTCTGATAAACTCTTAACTCTGTTAATAATGTATTGTTTGAAATGTCTAAACTTGTTAAACCATTATTATCACACCTCAATCTTGTTAAATTTGTATTATTTGAAATATCTAAACTTGTTAAGTTGTTGCTATTACAGTTAAGCTTTGTTAAATTAACAAAAGCTTCAATACCTGTTAAATCATTTATACTCTTATTTTGAACATTAACCTCACCAGTAAAAGCAACCGCTTCTGAAACTTGAACTTCACTATCGTTGTTTGTATTGATAGCTGTATTGGCTACCAATACTGCTTTAAATTGAGCATCTGGGATATTAACCGAAGCTCCTCCTTCTGCTACATCAGTTACATTAATAGTATAATTAGCTGTTGTATTTAAAGAACCAGTATCTGAAACCTTTACTGTAATAGCATGGCTTGTTGTAGTTTCATAATCTAAACTTTTACCTGCTGCTAAGCTAATTTCACCGTTCGTATTTATTTCAAATAAGTTGTTAGGATTGGTCGTTAATGACCAAGTAAGAGCATCTCCTTCTGGATCTGTTGCCACGCTTGTTCCAATAACAACAGTATCGACAATATCTTCTGCAACAGCATTAAAAGCAAAACCAGCTGTTATTATAGGAGTTTCGTTAATGTTAGTTACATTTATAATACAGGGGTACTTACATTGATTGTACCATCAAAAGCAGTTACTTGAAAATTATGCTGTATATTTGTTTCATAATCTAAATTACTTGTAGATTTTAAGCTGATAGCACCACTATTTTCATCAATCTCAAAAAGAGTAGAAGAGATGAGAAATTTTATTGCATCACCATCTGCATCTGTAGCAGACATGGTTCCTATAATTTTTGTTTCAACTGCATCTTCCTCAACCGTAAATGGTCCTGATTGTGTAAATACAGGAATAGCAGAATTCACATCAATTACATTAACAGTTATAATGGCTGTAGCGCTTAAATCACCGTCGGTAACCTTAACCTTTATAGTATGAACCCTAGCAGCATTATAATCTAAACTCTTACCTGCTGCAAGTTTTAAATCACCATTACTTGAAACCTCAAATATTAAAGGACTAGCTGTATTCGCTGGATATGTTATACTAAAATTGAGATCAGTACTTTCAGCATCTATAGCAATTACTTTTCCTATAATACTACTTGATGTAATATCTTCAGAGGCGTTAAAAGACTGTCCTTCTATTTCTGGAGCTGTATTTGGCTCTTCATCTTTACTACAGGCAAAGAAAATAAACAACGATAGTATTGTTATTATTTTAAAATAAATTTTCATTTTTTGTTTGTTTTTATAATATTTAAGCGAATATATTAGCTCTAACTCTTTTTAGTACCAAACGTTTTACGAACAGCAAATTCAGTTTGTGAACGACAAAAAACGCTATAAAAAACAATGTGTTTAAACAATTTTTAAAACAAAAAAAGCCCAGTCATTACAACTGGGCTTGGTTTTGTATAAAAAATAAATTATTCAGAAATTTTTATAATAAACTCTTTAATTTTTTGTTGAGTCATCGCATTAACCTTCGCTTTGTTTTTGCTGTAAAAATTACTGAATGAAAAATCTGACCAATCTGCATCCTCTTTATTTGAAGGCATTACCATTACAAAACTCTCGCTATCATAAGTAATCATAAAAAGCCCGATGTCATGGTAAAAGAATGGAAAACCTAACGCTTCACTCTCTTCCTTTTTATATCTATATATTGCAGGCATACATTTTCCGCAAGCTGCAATCGCTAATACTTTATCTTTACCAAATACCCCATATTGAAAAATTTTAGTTTTGGTTTGTTTGTTACCAATACCTCTTTCCG
>CBDTZS010000321.1:0-2209 GCA_965364955.1 uncultured Tenacibaculum sp.
CTTTTAAAGAATAATGTTCCGTTGTTTTTCTTAATTAGTGTTTGACATAATAGCAAACCTAAACCGATTCCTTTAGAACGATCTATCTTATCGATAGACAAATCTTTTAATGCATTAATTTTTTGAAGTTTCTCTTCAGATATTCCTATACCTGTATCTTTAATTTCAATTCGTGCTAGAGTCTCTGAATGCTTTTCTGTTTTCATAGAAATACTTCCAGAACCATCCATGTACTTTATTGAATTATCAATTAAGTTTCTAATTACTATTTTTAGAGATTCTTTATCCGTTAGAATAAGAATATCACTTTCTAAATTACTAGAAATGGAAATATTTTTCGCTTCTGCTAAATTTTCATAATCGAACAATACATGCTCTATAATAGGTTGTAATGCATGCTCTTCTTGAGAAAAATTTAACATATTACTTTGCTCTAACGACCAATGCAATACATTGTTTAGTAAATGACTTGTGCTTTCGGTAACTGCAATAGCCGATTTCGTAGCTTCTTTAATTGCTGGCAAATCGTTATTAGCAATATGTTTTGCTAGTTTTTGATGCTGCCTTTTTATACTGTTTATAGGCGAGCGCAAGTCGTGTGACACCACCGAAAATAAATAATTTTTGGTGTTATTAGCAACATTTAAAGCTTCTTTTTGTTCAGTAATGAGCTTGTTTTTACTTTGTAGTTTTTTATAAAAAAAAGCCAAACCACCTAAAAACACTAACAAACCAGAAGCACCTAAAATTAACCCTTTTTGAACTACTTTTTGACGCTTTATTTGCTCATCTTGGACTACTATTTCTTGTTGTTTTTGGGCAACTGCTATTTTTTTATCCTTCTCAGTAAGTTGCCAAATTTTATCTCTATTCCAGATAGAATCTTTCCATTTTACATACTCATTAAAATAACCAACGCTTTCCTTGTAACGCTTTCGATTACGTTCAATAATCGCCATGTTTTTTGAAGTACTATGCTTTAACTCTATATTAGAAAACACTTTAGCTAGATCATATGCTTCTTTAAATAATGGGATAGCTTCTTTATCGATGTACTCATTATAGTAAGAATTAGCTAAATCCATTTTAGCTCTAATCACAGAAAGTGTATCATTCACCCTAATCAAAGAAAATTCTTTGTCAAAATAATATTTAGATTTTTTAAATTCTTTTTTATGTAGGTAACACAACCCTAAATTATGATATACAAATTTTCTATTAGAATTCTTTTCAATTGTATCTATCCTTACCCATTTATTAAAATTTAAAATAGCCTTATCATATTTTTTTTGATTTAAAAACACAGCACCTTGTATAGATAATTTTTTCAATTCATAATCTTTTTTATTTAAGATTAACGAAAAATCATAAAGTGCTTTATTATAAAGTTTTTTATTATATGAACTATAACCAGAAACGTAATGCAGGTAATCTTTTTCTATATTACTTATTGAATCTAATAAAGCTTTATTAGAGTAAATATAACAAGAATCATACTGCTTATTTTTAAAGAAAACAAAAGCCTTACAGAAAAGATCAGTTTTATATTTATCACAAATCTGTTTTCCTTTTTGATAGATAATGTTAACTTCCTTTTCTTCTTGCTGAGAAAAAGAAAAGGAGGTTAAAAAAAACAACAGTATCGTAATTACTTTCCTCAAAAACATATTATAAAGTAGGAGGTATTTCCGCAGGCATAGTTACAGTACCTCTATCTGTATCTGGGTCTTCATCTTCATCTCTAACCCAAATAACGTCAGCAGATGCACCTTGTTCTACTTTGTATGTAAATTGAATATAATACAAGTCAAAATTATCTGCTACTTCATCACAGTTAAATTCTACACGAAATTCTCTTCCTTGTAAAGTATCAAGCCCTCCTTGTTTATTTAAAACCTTTACTGGGTTAATACCGTAATAATTTAAATAAATTTCATTTCCTTGTAATTGTAAACCACTAGTGTTTTCTACAGGGTTTAAAGTGTTGTCTGGTAAGTATGCTAAAACAGTTACAGTATAAGGTGTATCATTGTGACCTTCTATTCCTGACATATTTACTAAAGGACCAGTTGGCTTATTCGCAGCAGGAATATTAGTTACAAATTTCTCGAATTTCTTTAAAGTTAATGTTACTCCGTTAGTTGTTACACTCATTTTATTTTTGTTTGGTTAAGGTTTCAATTTACAATAAAAAATGATTTTTCCTATT
>CBDTZS010000322.1:0-2173 GCA_965364955.1 uncultured Tenacibaculum sp.
AGATGTGTAGAGTCTAACAATTGTACCTATAGGTAAACCAGATGCAGTTAAATCGATTTCATACCCCTTACTACCACCAAATGTTGTTACCTGAGAACTTATAGGTGTTGTTGATACTACTGCACAATCTATAACATCTTTTGTATTACAATCGAAAGTTGAAACCGCCTCATCTGTTGCTTGTGCTGTTGCGTTAACCACATCTCCATCTGCAAATGCCGGTGAAATCCCAGATAATGTCCAGCTTCCTCCTCCAGAACTAAATACTGTTCCTATTAATAAACTATTATTATAAACTCGTATGGTTGTTCCGTCAGCTTCATTCGTTGTTCCTGAGACTGAAGTATCACCAGTACTTATTGCCCCTGATATTATTGGACATTCTGATTTTGATTTACAAAGCCCTGCATTAATTTGAGCTAAAGTACAAGGGCCTTGGTTGTCAATAATTTCTTCATAACAGTTTGCTAAAGACCCACAATCTCCAACTCCACCAACATCTGATGCAGAAGAAGGATTACATACTGTAGATTTATTTGCTGCCATATTATCAACAATAACCATCCTTACTGAAGTTGATGATGTTATTCCTAAACTGCTCAAGTCGCTTGCTGCTACATAAAAATCAAGAAAATAATCAGGGTCTCCACATATGTTAGAATATGCAATTGCTTTTTGATAGTGATCTGTTCCTACATATGATACTACAGGACTACAATTAGGAGTACCATCTACATTGTACATATATACTCCAAACTTTGTTCCTAAAACTATTTCAACCTCAAACCCTGGGTTATCTAATGTATAATCTAAATCTGCATCAGAACCACTATTTCCAAATAGTCCATCAGTATCTACCAGTATACTATAACTTTTTGCATTTGGTTTTATATCACCAAGCCTTAATCTAAAAAGCCAATTTCCACTTCCATCAACATGTGATAAAGCAGGATCGTATCCTCCTGAATCTACAAAATCTGAAAACCCACAATCAGGCCCATTGTTAATATCGCTAGTTGGCTCAAGTCCTGGGAAAACGAATGGAACATATGCTATTTCACTTTCCGCACTATCATTTGCGATGAACCCTCCTGCTCCTGAAACGTAACCATCATTATTAGGATCTAATACCCCAATACCGCTTCCTGTTGCCGGTACAACAATCAATCCCTTTGTTTGACTGTAAGTATTTATAACTATCCCTAGAAAGAGTAATAGTCCTAAAATTTGTGTTTTTTTATAAAAAAATGTGTTTTTTTTAAAACCTTTTAAACTATTCTCCATGTCAAAAAATTGGGGTTATTATTGAACTTGTGTAGATAAAAATAAGTCTAACATATTTCACTTATTATACAGCTAGAGCTATATGGTAAATTCACAAGAGACTAATATACACATGATCGTCAGTTAATTATTGTTTTTTAAGAAAAAAAGTTAATTTTTCTTAAAAAATGTTTTTATTTATACGTAAATAGGATAAATTTTATTAAATCCTTAATAAAATTTATTTATGATCTTAGACATATAAATGGAATGTCAAAAATTTTTTCAGCAAACAAACTACATCAAAGCATTTTTTTACGTGGTAAAATATATTTTTATCATAACTTTAAATTTTTTATAAACAATAAAAAATAGCTATAAACGTTTAATGAAAGTTACTCCGTAATAAAAATAAACTGTTTGTTTATTTGAGTTCAAATATATTTCGATACAAAAAGCAGTGTATTCTTAATAATACAGTATACCATTTGATAACCTTTTTTCATAAATGAATTAGAGATGTTTCTAATTCTTAAGTTATATTTTAACCACCGTAAATATAATATGTAATCATTTTTTAAGCAAAGACAAAACCTTTATCGCTTCATAATTAATACTAAGTGTATTTAAAAGTAGCATAAGTGTTCTAAATCTAACAATTTTATGCGCTACAGATAGCCGCTGTAATTGAAAATTATTATAGGATATAAGGTATTAGATTCATTGAAAAATTAACTACATAATAAATAAGTTAATAAAATACAAAATTTACAGAATTTATGCCATAGTGTCTTGAATAAAATCCTATTGGAGTGACTGTATCTTTAATCATTATAATATTCAAATTATCTACTTTAGGAAGTTGTTTTTGTTTACTATAAGTAGAAATACTTATTTCCATAGCTATGAA
>CBDTZS010000323.1:0-2162 GCA_965364955.1 uncultured Tenacibaculum sp.
ATTGGCTAAGAGAAAAAGGAAAATTAGGAGGGCAACATAAAGTTCCTCGTTTATCCAATTCTAGAGATTTTGTAGAGGAACTTCTAAAATTGTAGTTATGAATTCTTTCTTAGAATAAAACGCCTCTTTATTATTAGAAAACCCTGAATTAACAGTCGTTTTTCAAGAGGTAATCACCTTTGAAAAATTACCATACAGAAGTCTTTAAAGGACATAAAGCAGGACTAGAAGTAACTGGAATCATTGACTTAAAACTTAGTGAAAAGCAATTATTAGCATTACCCGTTAAAGAATTAAAAGAAAAAATTCAGAAGAAAAACACTCTTAAAATGGAGTTTTTACAAGCTATAATTTTTGTTTTTTGGATTATTACAACTCTTTTCATCTTTTTGTTTCCTTTTAGCTTGCTTCCTTTCTTACTGCTATTTTAATAGGTAATTGATATTGAGTAACAACCGGAATACCTCTTTTAAACGCGGGTGTTATTTTAGGTAATTTATGAATCGAACTTCGTAAAACACTGTCTAATTTAGGTAGCTGATTCTTAATTTTATTTGAAGCAATAATTTTTTTAAGTTTGAATTTCCCTTTATTATCAATTAACAAATCAATTAAAATTGTTTCGTCAATAACCTCTTCAGTTATAAAATTATATTCCACTAAAGAGGCTTGTATTCTTTTATTTATTTCTTTCCTAAAACAAGTTGTTTTAGCTGCTATTGATAATTCCTTACAATTCTTAAACGTTGGAGAAATGTCTACTTTCGAATAATCAATAACAGTATCTATCTTATGATTTTTATGCTCTTTTGAAAAAAAACTACATGAAAAACACGAAAAAATAACTACAAAAAAAGCAACACAACCAAACCTCATCTCATTGATTTTGAGTTGAAAGTACGAAAATTGTTTTACTCTAACATATCTCCTTTTAAGAAATAATATTTTTTGATTTCTTTAAGCCTAACTTTTACCTGGCTCGTTAATAAAGAATCTTTCTTCTCAAATTTATTTATGTAGCTTTTATAATATTTATAAGCTATTTTTTTATCCTTATAAAAATTTTCTGACGTATTTGCTAATTGAAATAAAGCTCTGTGATTTTTATAATTTTCTTCATACGCTTCTTTATATGCGTTCATTTCTTCTCTCGACTTACCTAACTCCTTATATACCCTTGCCAATTGGTAATATTCTGTATCTCGGCGATCTTTACCTACAATAGTTGCGTACCTATAATTAAACTGAGCTCTTTTGTAATCTTTCTCTTCAAAATAAATATCACCCAAATAGGTATACGACTTAAAGTCTTCTCTATCTATTTTTAAGGCTTTCTTAAAATTAATTCTTGCTTTTTCGTACTCTTTTAATTTAAAAAAACTACGCCCTAACATTTTATAGGTATAATGTTCTCTCGGTTTTAAAGAATCTATTTTTTCTAATAAATTGATGGCAGATGAATACTCTTTATTCCTATATAAACTATTAATTTTCAACTTATTTAATTCAATATGATTTGAATTCACTTCCAATCCTTTATTCATAAAAAGAGCTGAAGAATCTTTATCTCGTAATAAAGTATAAGAAATAGCTAATTGATAAATTGCTTTTATATGCTCATCGTCGTTTTTATATGTTTTTAAAAAACTATTGATTTTCAGATTTCTCTTTTTAAGCATTGTATATACAATTCCCATTTGATAATGATAATTAGCATTAGCATCATCTTTCTGTATCAATTCTTTGAAAACCTTTTTGGCTTTTAAGGCTTGTTTTGTTTGTAAGTACAATTTTCCTAATTGGTATTTTATCAATAGATTTTCTTGATCAGTTTTTATTATTTCTTCAAAAACGGAAATTGCCTTTTGCAGCTTTTTTTCTTTCTGATAGCTTTTTCCTAATCTTACTTTAACTGAATACACATCTTTTAGCAACAATGCTTTTTCGTAATATTTCGAAGCTTCTTTATAATTATCTATAGAAGAATAGATAGCAGCAATTCTTTTATTAGATTGAAAACTAGTAAGCCTTTTTTTAAGCTGTACTAATGCTTTTTGATATCTACCAATAGTCACCAAACTATCTATGGATGTAAAAGCCGAAGTTTGTGCTTCGGCTTTTATGAATCCTATTACTAGAACAATAATTAAAATTCTCTTTTT
>CBDTZS010000324.1:0-2145 GCA_965364955.1 uncultured Tenacibaculum sp.
ATAATCATCTCCAACAATAAATACCCAGTAAACATGCCACTTTAAATTGTTTAAAATCATGTATAAAACAGCCATTAAAAAGATAATTGGAATTACACGAATTAGTAATTGTTTCATCGATAAACTACTCCAGTTTAATTTTAAAGCAATCTTTCTATAAAGGTGTGTTAGAAATATTCCTATTGAAGCATCCAACACATAATTTAAAAAGGTATAAAACACATCGTAACTATCTCTCGTATACACTGTATAAGCCCAGTAAACAGCAACCAAACCCCAACCTATAAGCTGACATTTCCAGTACAAAGAAAGGGATAGTTTTTTAATTTTTGTATGTATTTGTATATTCATATCTACTGCAAAGCAACAAAATACTTTTCAATACCAAAAGAAAAAGTACAGGAACGCATAAAAACAGAGATAAACGTTTTATAAAAAATAAAATATCCATTTGTCAACTAATAAATGGATATTTTCATGTACATACTTACAGTATTTATTGTACGCGGTGTTTTTTATTCAGAAATAAAGAGGATCTGTAATATAAAAAGGATTTGAAAATAATTTTAATTTATCAATTTTAATTTATCAATCCGAACAATCATTTCTTTAGCATTCGTATTTTCGGGATTCAATTCTAAAGATTTCTGATAGTTAGTTTTTGACATTTCAAACTGGTTATTTAAAAAATAACTTTCTGCCAAACTATCAAACGCATTCGCAGATTTTGGGTGAATTTGGGTATTTAATTCAAACATTTTAATAGCGTAGTCGAGATTGTGTTTTGGTACGAATTGATAGGCTAAATTATTAAGAGTATCTTCAAAACTCAATTCAGGGTTTTCTTTGCTTACTCTTAGGTAAGTTTTTTTTGCGTTTTCGAAATTCATTTTCAAGAACTCTGTCATTATTTCTTCATCAAGTAAAGCTGGTTTATACTTTATTTCAGAATCAATTATCCCAGCAACATGTTCAATAACAATATTATGAATAGGGTAGTATTTATGACCATTTGTAAAAAAAATAATTGTCATATCTTGATTTATAAATTTTCTGAAACCAGTTTGCATTCCTCCCGTAAAACCATAGGATTTTATATTGTTTCTCAAATATGAATCCCAGCCGTGTAGAAATACCTTTTTATCATTTTTAAATTTAAAAGGTTGCCACATTTTAGCTTTCGTGTCTTCCTTTATTAGGATATTATCATCTAGTTTTTTATTCCATAAAATCATTTCATCCAACGAAATATTCAATCCATTGCAAGCATGAGCTCTTTTCCCTCCAATAATATCGGTTTTCTTTAGCTCACCCAAATCATTATTAAAATCGTAGCGATATACTCTGTTCGGAATTTCATCAGTAAAATCAGAAGATAACAATACACCACTTTTTATTTGTGAAAATTGATTTTTTAATACAAAGTCATCAAATGAAATTGCTGTTACCTTTTCAATAATCTTTGAAACCAACCAAAAGTTTGTTTGATTATACTCCCATTGATTTCCTTTTTTAAAACGGATAGGGTATTTTGCTATTTTTGAGAGCATTTCCTTATCACTTATGTTGCCTTCATATAAACTAAAATCTGGCAAACCTGTACTATGCGTTATTAAATTCCTAACAGTGATATCTTGCCATTTTCTTGGTAATTTTTTTATATATTTTGATATTGAATAATCTAATGATATTTTCCCTTCTTCAATTAACTGAAAGACAGCTGTAGAAGTGATTAATTTTGAAATAGAATAAACAGGAAATAATGTTTCTTCGTTTATTTTATTTTTTTTTTTAAAATTCTCTACACCAAAATACCCTTTGTAAATTACTTTATTATTTTTTACAACAGCAAGAGCTAGTCCTGGAATTTCATGAATTTTAATTTGTTCATTGAGGTAAGATTCAATTTCTTCCTTTTTCTGATTTGAAGCAAATTCTATTTTTTTATTTATATTTCTTTTACAAGAATTAATGACTATTATTATTAAAACGAATACTATTATTTTTATTTTATTCATTGATTACCATTTTTAAATTTACAATTAAATAATACACGAACAAAGCAACAAAATACTTTTCAATACCAAAATAAAAAGTACAGGAACGCTCAAAAATAGAGATAAACGTTTTATAAAAGCAGAAAAT
>CBDTZS010000325.1:0-2099 GCA_965364955.1 uncultured Tenacibaculum sp.
TTTGTCTTGTCTCTTTTCTTTTAGCAGAAACGACCCAGTACAATAAAATCTTTTTTGCAGACTTACTTAGATTATCAAAATATTCCATTGAGTCTTTGTGATTTTCAAATTCTACTTTTAAATCTTCAGGAATTAAAAGTTCTTCAACTTCATCTAAAAATGTCCAGGAACCATTTTCTTTTGCAATTTCAATGCTTTTGTAACCTTCTTCTTTCATAAGTTCTTGTTCAATTAAGGTTTTTACTTTATCCTTATTTACTTTTGACCAATTACTCTTTGCTTTTCGTCTGCTGAAATACTGTGTGTATTTTTCGGTGTCTATTGTCTTTTTAGTGCTATCTATCCAACCAAAACAAAGTGCTTCATCAACAGACTGATTCCAGTTTAAGTTATAGTTAGGGGAATTTTTCTTATAAAAAATAAGCCAAACTGCTTCTTTTTTATTGTGGTTCAATTCGAGCCATTTTCTCCAATCTTGTTTGTCAGAAGGACAATAATTTTCAACGTCTTTCATTCTTTTAGCTTGTTTTTTAGGGCTTACAGTGTGGTTGTATATGGGTTGTTGTGTGGTTTGTGTATGATTAGTTGCGTTGGCTAGAACTAAATTAGTAAAAGAAAATTAACGAGAGGGGAATCCGTAGGGTTTTCCTAGTACACACAGAATCAGCAATTAATCATACGCGTTGTTGGCAATAGTTATTTTAGTTTTTCACCTAACTTAATTACCTTTTTCAACCATTTATTTCGAGTGTTTAAAGTTGAACTTATTATTGGTGAAATATAAGTGATTTTTACAGATTTAATTCCACAATATTCTAGTATTCCTTTTTTAAATTGTTTTAGAATAGGTCTTTTCATAACAATATAATCATACCATTTTGGGGTATCTGTTGTGATTATAACTCTAGAAGTTTTTCCTTTTAGTAATCCAATTGGAACTGATTTTCCTTCAATAAAATCAAAAGTTATTCCCGGTAGAAATGTTCTATCAATAAAGCCCTTCATTAAAGCGGGTAATCCGGCCCACCACAATGGGAAAACCCAAACAATATGATCAGCTTTTTTTATTTTATCAATAGCCTCTTTTAAATCTGGTTCTAGTTCTGTTCTTTGACGATATCCAAAACTTAAATTGGGATTAAAGTCAAGGTCAGAAATATTGATTGTGTCAATGATTGCAGATGTTTTACTTGCACCATTCTTGTAAGCCTCTGATAGCGCATAATTGTAACTCTGCTTATCGGGATGTCCATTAATTATTAATACTTGTTTCATTGTTTGTTCTTTATTTATTACAAAGAACAGCACAATGAAATTGCTTAGAAAGGACATTTGTCTAATTCGATAATGACTTTCTTATTCGACTTAAATGGCGTTGCGTAATGCCTAAATAGGAGGACAGATAGTTTAGAGGTATTAATTGTAAATATTCAGGATCGTTTGTTAGCAAATCTTGATACCGTTTCTCAGCGCTTTCTTTTTGCAGTATAAAAATTCTTTTCTCCATTTTTATATATTCTTGCTCAGCAATGAATTTGAAAAACTTAAGCCAATTAGTGCTTGAGCTCTCTAGTTTTAAAATTTCATCTCTTGAAATAATTAACAATTCAATATCTGTCATAGCTTGAATATTCTCTACCGTTTTGTTTTGAGACAAAAATGAAGAATAAGCACTAACAAAGGAATTGGAAAAAGTAAAACAGTAGGTTACTTCTTCTTCTGAAGATGAATAATAAAAAGACCTAAATAACCCAGAAATTACAAACGCTACTTCTTTACAAGTTTTACCTTCTTGGATTAAAAAATCACCTTTATCCAGTTTTTTATAAGTTACTTTAGTTTCAAATAAATCAATTTCATCATCCGATAGTATGTTAAATGATTTTAAGTAGTTTCTCATTTTTTTAATTATGGCTAACCGTTTTTGTATAAGATTAGTGGCGTGTTTATGCACCTAATTTATCAAATAATTACTGAATAGAAAATCCGCGAGGACTTTCGCAAATAGGCTAGAACTAGCAATAAATTAGATACGGTGTTGTGCATAGTTATTTTTTCCATATTCCAAATTCATTTCGGATTATGTTCAAAATCTCGCA
>CBDTZS010000326.1:0-2094 GCA_965364955.1 uncultured Tenacibaculum sp.
CCGCAGTATTTGCCGGGTTTATGGCCATTTTAAAAAGTGGAGATCATATTGTAACATAATAGATTAAATAAAAAAAACTATGGCAAACACAAAAATATCAGAATTACCCGTACTAGCCACAACAGTAGCTTCAGCGGTGCTGCCTATTGTTACTTCTAATACAACATATCAAATTACACTTGCAAATTTAGGATTAGGTATATTTCCAAACCTTGTAACAACACCTCCGGCGTCGTCTTCAGGTTCGGCAGGGGATAAAGCTGGAAGTATTGCTTTTACAGCTGCTTTTCTTTATTACTGTGTATCAGATTTTGTAGCTCCAGGAACTCAAGTGTGGCAAAGAATTGCTAAAGATGCTACTGCTTGGTAAACAGCAAACAAACAAGTAACTATATCAATATAAACAATTAAATTAAATCAAATGGCAAAAATTACAGAAGAGCAGTTAAAAACTGCAAACGAAAACCAAGAAAAACTAATTGGATTAGTTAATCAAATTGGTATGATTGAAACTCAAAAACACGCATTATTACATCAAGTAGCGGATGTTAATAAAAAAACTGAAGAGTTTAAAGTTGAGCTAGAAGAGCAATATGGCGCAGTGTCTATTGATCTTAAAACTGGTGAGTACACTGAGATTGAAGATGAATCTAAGCTTAAAGTAGCTGAGTAATGTCTTCAATTGTAAGAAAAATAAGTATTGGTTCAGATTACAAAAATGATGCTATGCATTATTCTGTAGGTCAACAAGTTTATGGCGGTCACGAGATCTCACATATACTTCTAGACGAATCTGATAGTTCTTACAATATTCATATAAAGAAAAATAACGAGGTGATGCCATGGAAGAAATTTAATTCTAACATGGCAATATCTGTTGAATATGATTTAGAATATTGATGAGAAGCCTTTACGATTTTATTGTTGAGCCGCTAGGCGATAAATACAGTAATAAAGTCAAGGTTGGAGATAAAGAGTTAATTGTAAATACAAAGATAGAGGATTTTAAATTTGTAAATAGATTAGCTAAAGTTTTAGAAACACCCAAGGCATTTAATACGGGTATTGAAATAGGTGATATAATTGTTATACACCAAAACGTGTTTAGAGTATTCTATGACATGAAAGGAGAAAAAAAGAAAAGCAGATCTTGGTTTAAAGATGATTTACATTTTTGTGCTATAGATCAAATTTATTTATATAAAAATAAAGAAGGTTGGCATTCATTTGGTGACCGCTGCTTTATAACTCCAATAAAAGACAATCAGTCTTTAACGCTAGATAAAGAGCAAAGCCTTATTGGTATATTAAAATACGGTAATAGCTCCTTAAAAGCACTCGATATTAACCCAGGAGACTTAGTAGGCTATACGCCTAACGGTGAATGGGAATTTTTAGTTGATGGCAAGCGTTTATATTGTATGAAATCTAATGATATTGTAATTAAATATGAATACCAAGGAAACGAAGTTGAATATAATCCAAGCTGGGCAAGTCGCAGTTGAGGAACTAATCAAAGTAGCTAAAGAAGCTATTGTTGATTCAGGAGATGATATCACGGCAGATAGATTAAAAAACGCTGCAGCTACAAAGAAGTTAGCTATATTTGATGCGTTTGAAATACTAAGTAGATTAGAAGCTGAAGA
Source organism: uncultured Tenacibaculum sp. (assembly GCA_965364955.1). Taxonomy (GTDB): domain Bacteria; phylum Bacteroidota; class Bacteroidia; order Flavobacteriales; family Flavobacteriaceae; genus Polaribacter. The sequence continues at coordinate 1,647 of CBDTZS010000326.1, forward strand.
AGCATTATTAAACGAAAAACCTGCAGAAGTAAAAGAAGAGAAATCTTTTAGAGGTTTTGCTGAAGGAAGATCTAAATGATGTACGAGCAAACTTTATACACGGTTATAAAAGACCACGTAAAACCTAAAGTTCTTAAAAGAATGAACAGGTATAAGAAATGGGAGTATGGCCACAATGCTGAGCACGATTTAATAGTTATTAGTAAAACTGGTGAAATAGGTGAGATATATAAGATACAAGATCTTTTAATAGCTTTACCTAAAGAAAAAGATACTGTAGAATTTGAAAATGACAGATGGTCTTATACTAAGTATCCAAAAGAATTAAGTAAAATTAAATCCGTGTTTGACTGGGAAGAATATCCGTTAGACTTTAAAGAAAAATGGTATGATTACATTGATAAAGAATTTACAAGGCGCGAAGAAGGTTTTTGGTTTATTAACAAAG
>CBDTZS010000327.1:0-2072 GCA_965364955.1 uncultured Tenacibaculum sp.
TTGGTTCTTTTACATATCAATTTAATACAAGAGATACTTTTGGATTTGCAATGAAGGCAACTTCAGTTGTAGTAAACGGAGAACGAAGAGAAGTTTTTAAAGATCCAATTACAGATGATGGAATTAAGAAATCAGCAAAAGGATTGGTAAAAGTAGACTTGGTTGATGGTGAATATGTTTTAGTAGATCAAGTTTCAGTTTTAGAAGAAGAGCAAGGGGAGTTGCAAATTATATATAAAGATGGTGAGTTTTTAAATGAGGTAACATTACAAGATGTTAGAGAGCAAATTAATGATAATTTAGTAAGATGAAGATAGAGATTATAAAAGGTGATATTACAAAAATTGAAGTTGATGCAATTGTAAACGCTGCAAATACTTCATTACTTGGAGGAGGAGGTGTTGATGGTGCAATTCACAGAAAAGGAGGAAAACAAATTTTAGAGGAATGAGTCGTTATTAGAAATCGACAAGGTGGTTGTAAAGTTGGCGAAGCGGTAATTACGAGTGCAGGAAACCTTCCTGCTAAAAAAGTAATTCATACTGTCGGACCTCGATGGAACGACGAGAAATCAGATGAAGATAAAAAATTGAAATCGTGCTATATTGAATGTCTTAAATTGGCAGAAAATAATAATTTGAAAACAATTGCTTTTCCTAATATTAGCACAGGGATTTTCGGGTTCCCGAAAGAAAGAGCGTCTAGAATTGCACTTGATATTGTGAAATCTTGGGAAAGTAAAATTATTAAAAAAGTGTTTTTTGTGTGTTTTGATGATGAAAATTTTGAAATTTATAAAAAATAATAGAAATCTTAAAATTTGATTTTTACAACAGACTCAAAAAAGATTATTTAAAATATAAAAACCTTTTTGTTGCGTATTATTATGATAATACAGTTTTTGATTATCATAATATAGGAATCGATTTTACAACAATAATTAAATTGTTACAAAATTGTAAATCTTTAGGGTTTACTATGATTCTGTTTACGGCAAATGAAGGAAAAGACTTAGAGAAGGTAAAGATAGATTTATAAAATAGAAAAATACCGTATGATTTAATAAATGAAAATCCGTTAATGAATACGCGAAAACCATACTATAATATTTTATTAGGTGATAGGGGAGGTTTAAAAGAAGCACATGCTAATTTAAAAAAAATGATAGATGAAATACGAAATAAAGAAATTTAAAGACGGCCAAGTTGCAGCAAAAATTATAGAAGAGGGAGATTTACATATTAAAATTAGAGGAAATTCATACGAAGATTTATTTCGAATAGCAACAGTAAAAGAAGCTTGGGACTCTGTTAATGTTACAAATAAAAATGCGATAGCAACATTAACAATTACTTGTTTAATAGGTCAACGTTCGGATAGACGTTTTAATGTTGGTGAATCTTTTGATTTAAAAGTAATATCAAAATTTATTAATTCATTAAATTTTGATAGCGTGGAAATAGTACACCCACACAGTTCAATAACTTTAGCTTTAATTAATAATTCAGTTGAATTAAAGAATTTTGAATATGTAAAGAAAGCTTACCTCAAAATAGGGAATCCTATATTAGTAAGTCCAGATGCAGGTGCTTATAAAACGACTCACGAAATAGCGGAGAAGTTAAATGCAGATTTGGTACCTTCAAATAAGGTGAGAAAAAACGGAGTTCCTATAATAAGTGTTCAGGGAGATGTTGAAGGGAAAGAATGTTTAATTGTTGATGATTTAGCAGATGGAGGAAGAACATTTAAATTTCTAGCTAAAGAACTGAAAAATCAAGGAGCATCAAATGTGTTTTTATATGTTACACATGCGCAATTTAATTATGGTTTTGATGAATTAAAAGAAACGATAAGCCATATATATTGCACGAATAGTTATAAAGATATTGATGATGATTTTGTAACACAGTTTAAAGTGGTTTAGTATTATAGAATATATAAAAAAACAAAAAATCCCTGATAAATGGTATAACACTTGTCAGGGATTTTTTAATAATGAAAAATATACAATTAATAAAGACTCTTATATTTAGCAGGATTTGCTTCGTTCATAATCTCATATACTTTTT
>CBDTZS010000328.1:0-2070 GCA_965364955.1 uncultured Tenacibaculum sp.
GCTTATTTTCTAATAACTTCGCTAACACTGAATATAATTCATTAAAACGGAACCAGATTCTTAACAAGTTAGCACACATTTGGTCACCCCAACAAAGACAAAGCAAGATTAATAGAATCAGATGTTTCTTTTTTATTCGGACGAGTTTTGGAAATAACTCGAATACCATTGTATAATGTGTAAAAAAGAGTTGCAAGGGACTTTAAATCCAGTGTAGTATTTAATTCACCACTTTCTTGACCTTTTTTAAGATAATTATAAAATACCTTCTCAAAATCTCGTTTATTTTTTTCTAATATTATTAAAAGACTTTCATCGTTTGGAACAAGTTCTGTTGTAGTATTTACAACAAAGCAACCTTTGTTATCTTTATCAAGCACATCTTCTTGAATAGCAATATCAAAAAGCTCTAAAAATCCAGTCTTTACATTTGGTCGATTTTCAAAAAAACGGATTACCCCTTCAAGATTTATCTTACGATAAAGTTCAAAAGATTTTTTAAAAAGTTGGTCTTTACCACCAAAAGTATCATAAAGACTTGCTCTATTAATACCCAAATGATTAACCAAATCTTGGACAGAAGTAGCTGAATAGCCTTGTTTCCAAAACAAATTCATTGCTTTGGTCAAGACTTCATTTTCATCAAATAATTTTACTCTTGGCATAATTAAACAGTATAATACAAATATAATACATTCAGAACAAATGTTCCAGTATTCTTTAGTTTCCTAACTACATCGAAGATCAACTTTTATTTATTTACAAGTTCAATTAATTTTAAAACGTGATGTTTTGCATTGCTTTTTAACAAGTTTTCACCTTCATCATCTTGAAACATCGCACTATGCAGTGCCAATGGTTTTAACACGTCCATTTCTAAAGAATCTCCAAGTTTCAATAAAGGCAATAACAATTCTTCCAGTGTAAATTTGTTATATCCATCTGATTGATATGATTCAGACGGCCCACCTATAGTTGTAGATAATAAGAATGTTTTCTCTTTCAATCCACATTTTTAAAATCGCAGGAACTCCATACCAATGAAACGGAAATTGTAGAACAATCACATCTGCATCTAATAGATTATTAATCTCTTTATTTGCATCAATTTTATAGTCTGAATAAGTACTCATTAGTTTACTTATTTTGATGTTATTTTCTTTCTCTAAAAAATCAATAATCATTTTATTGACTATTGAATTATCTATATCAGGATGTCCTGAAATTACTATTATGTTTTTTGATTTAAAAATACTGCTTCATACTCATAGCGGTATGAAGTAGTATTAATTTTTGATTGATTTAATTTGTTACTGAATCCATAGTGAATATTTGCTTATAGTAATTCCAATATTTAACTATTAGAAAAATATGCAATACTAAAATAATGATTGCTAAAGGTAAATTCGCTAACAATACAAATGCATGAAACAAGAATATATGCAGTGAAATTGGAGCTAAAATTGCTAATGCTAAAGGAACAAACCTTCCACTTATTAACGCAATTCCAATGAGTACTTCAAGCCCTCTTAATAGTGGCCAAAAATAACCAACCTTAGTAAGGCCCATCATATAATCTAAGGCTACCCCATCCATTGGAGGATGCGGAATAACTGGAAAAAAATGATTTAATCCAAAAATAAGGAAAGGTAATCCTAATAACACGCGTACTATAATTATTGCTATTTTCATGTTTATGATTTTTATTTATTATTATTTTTTATCCTAATAATGGATTAATGTTAATTCCACCATCTATATTGTACTCACTACCCGTAATAAATGAAGCATCATCTGATGCTAAAAAAGAAACAAGCTTCGCTATATCTTCAGGTTGACCAAATCGCTTTAGTGGAATACGATTTTGCAAAGCTTCTGCAAATCCATTTATTTGTTCTTCTTCCATTCCTGTTTTACCATAAATTGGTGTTGAAACTGGACCTGGGTTTACAGAATTGACACGAATTTTTCTCGGAGCTAATTCTGTTGCAGCAGTTCGAGTATAGGAATTCAAAGCCGCTTTAGACGCAGCATAAACTGCTGTATTAGGCATTCCTGTATAAGCATTTA
>CBDTZS010000329.1:0-2068 GCA_965364955.1 uncultured Tenacibaculum sp.
TTCCTACGGCTCCCGCTGCTGCTGCTGATATTGCTGCCATATTATCTGTTTTTATCTTTATTAACCTTATATATAGATTTAGTCAAAACCTTATCCATATATGTTTTTCCTTTTATTATTTTATTTCTTCTTTTACTTGTTGGTATATCATCTTCACCTGTCATGATTCGATATATTCTTTTAATAAGTTGCTTACCTTTAAAAGAAACTTTATAGATATTGTATTTTTGAGTGGTTCTATTTCTTTGTCTCCAAACTGTTATCCACTCACCTTTTATTAATCTACTCCATCTTCTATTATCCCAACTATAAGAATAGACACCGTCTTCAAAGTCTTTCTTTTTAAACATGTCTATACAATCTAAATATATCAGTAGTTCTAAATCAGCTTCGTTTAGATCGTTGTTCTTACAAGCCCATTTACGTATTATACGATAATGTTTAAGCAGGTTAAGAGTTTTTAAATCTTCTGCCTCTAGCTTTTTCATAAAACAACGACCACGTCTGTTGACTTTATAACGTGATATATTTTTTGATTGTCTTGTATTTTGTGGCCAGCGTGTTTATCATAAAACACTGTATCGCCTTTGTTGACGCCTAAGGCATCTTCTCCTGCACTTATAATCTTAGCTTTTAAGTACCTAATGTCATCTCTGTGTATTTCAGCTAAAAGTAATCCACCTTTAGTCTTCTGTATTTGCTCCTCTAGCTTTTCTATTATTAAATTTCTACCTATTGCTTTCATCTATTCTCATATTATTGATTACACAATCTGTAGAAAGAATCGTAGTAGCTACGGAAGCCGCGTTAATTAAGGCGCTTTTTGTTACCAGCAAAGGATCAATAATTCCTGACCTTACCATATTTACCATTTTTCCTGTAACCACGTTTAAACCTGCTCCTTTCTTAAAGTTTTGATCATCACTTAATGTTATATTAGCATTTGCTAATATGGTCTTAAATGGTGCTCTAATTGCTTCTAGCAACACTGTCTCTCCTGCTGATTTAGATACAACATTTTGTGAAGCATTTAACAAAGCAATTCCTCCACCGGGAACTATACCTTCTTTAATAGCGGCTTTAGTAGCACATATAGCGTCTTCTACTCTATCTGTTTTTTCTTTTAATTCAACATCAGAAAAAGCACCTACTTTAACTATGGCTACTTTAGCACTTAGTCTAGCTAATCTACGTTCTAGATTAATTACGACATGAGCTGGATGTTTTTTCTTTAAATCTTTTTTAATGTTTTCTATAAAATCTTTAGCTTCATCAGGTATTTCTTCTACTTGAATCACTGTTTGATTTTCTTGGGAAACTGACTTTATACATTCACCTAAATAATCTATTTGTATTGCATTTAAATCATCACCTAAATCTTCATTTATAATAGTAGAGTTAGTTAATAACGCTAAGTCATTTAATATTTCTTTTTTACGTAACCCAAAAGCTGGAGCATCAACAACATTTATTTTTATATTTCCTTTTAGTTTATTCATAACTAAAGCAGATAAAACTGTTGGTTCAACTTCACCTATTATTAGTAACGGTTTGTTGTTTTTAATGACATACTCTAAAACTGGTTGTATCTGTCTTATAGATTCTATTTTAGACTCTATAATTAAAACTAAAGGTTTCTCTAATTCAGCAACACCTTTTTCTTGGTCAGTAATAAAGTTTTGATGGCAATACCCTTTATGGTATTCTATGCCGTCTACAATTTCTGTTTCTGTAATACCATTTTCTGATACACCAAGTGTAACAATACCTGTTTCACCTACTTCTCTAAAAGCATCTCCAATTAGTTTACCTAATTCACTATCATTGTTAGTTGAGATAGTTGCTATATCATCTATCATAGTGCCTTTTACTGGTATGCTTATTTTTTCAAGATATTTAACTACTTTTTTAACAGCACTTTGAATACCATCTTTTAAGTCTCTGTCGTTTATATCTTTTTTTATTGCTTCGTTTAAAATAGCATGAGCGATGTCATGGGCGGTTGGTGGGCCATCTCCTGCTGCATTGACTGTTTGTCTTGCTGCACCTTTGAATAGAGTTGCACCCA
>CBDTZS010000330.1:0-2055 GCA_965364955.1 uncultured Tenacibaculum sp.
ATTTGGATTGGATGTGGAGAACCTCAGTGTCAACCACAACCATAAAAATTAAGCGGACTTCGGTTCGTTTCTTTACCTCCTTCATTCTACAGTTTGTTTATCTATATTATTATTCTTTTCATCGATACTTAAAGGCCATTCATCTAACTTTTAAAAATTCAACTATCTTCTTAAATTATCTTTACTGTATAGTTTAGAATTTGATTTTCTTTTGAAGGCTTTATTTTATAATTAAAATTTATTTCCCTTTTTATTTTTAAAGCTCCTCCCTCGGAGCCTTTTTTTTGTTTTAAAACCTACAGTTTTATTAATATTCGTTTACTTAAATTTTGGCATAAAAAAATCAACACTGGTTAGGTGTTGATATGTGGTAAGTAATACTTTATTTTTAACGTTGTTGTATATGGTTTGTTGCGTGTTTTAAGCACCTAATTTAGCAAATATAAACCCAATAGAATATTCTTGTGGAATATTCATAAGTAGGCTAGAACTAGCAATAAATTATATGCGCTGTTGTACTTTCTTTATTATTTTAGATATTCAATTCTTCTTATTCTAATAGTTTTCGCATCACCTTGAAATATTAAACTCGCCACGACAAACAGTTCTTTTAAGTTTGCAGTTTTAAATTCTGAAAGGTCAATCTCGTATGTTTCCCAATTATTTGATAATGTTAATGGAACTCGACTTTCTGAACCATCATCTGCATCACCTCTATCTTTTAAAGCAATATATACAATTTCACCACCTTCCTTGCCTTTTAATTCTAATTTGATTCGGGAATAATCTGAAAAATCCTTTATTGGTCTTTCAATCATTGCGTTTGACGGATTTCTATAGTACACAACAGCCCAATCTATTTCGCGAGTTTCGATGGTTAATTCATTTATTCCATAAGTCATAATTAAGGATTCATTTGAAGATGAATCCCAACCTTGTAAATATATATCACTGAGAACTGTGCCATTTATTAAAACCGTAGAATATCCCTTTGCGCCTTTTAGGTTAAATAAGTTGCCTAAATTATTTAAAGAACTTGCGTCTAAAGAATTACAATCAATAAGCTCGACAATTTGTTTTCCAAGCATAGCCAGATTTTCATAATTAACAATAATTTCAGGAACTCTTTGAAAGGTTTGATTATATAGTGCTTGAGCAGAAGAATGAAATATAATTTCCTTTAAATAGGGTTGAAGGTCATTTAATTCATCTTTATTTCCAATATAAACCGGGTAAGTCACATAAATTAACTTTTCAAATCCTTTATTCGAAAAATTGTTAAAGGATTCTCGTAGTATTTCATTTAAGTCTTTCTCTTTAAGTTCTATTTCTTTAACTATATGATAATATTTATAAATTAGATTTTCAATTTTCTTACCTTTTAATTTACTTAAATATCCTGAATTTTTAATAGATTCAAAGCCACTTAAATCTGAATTAAAATATTCAAAACTAGAAATCCTCGCTAGTGTTTCTGAACCGAACATAACATCTTCTCTATCTAAATATTCTGAGAATATTAAATTAAAAGTTAAATAAGACGAACTACTAACGGCATCTATTCTAGATTTTTTTAAATATGATAAACTTTCAATGTCAGTTTTAATATTTTGAGATATACTAATAAGATAATCAGACAGCGCTTTCTTTTCAATTTTGTTTTGATTCCAGTTATTAATTTGCAGAGCAATTAAAATTCCAATAACAACAAGAATTATTTCACCAATTGCGTATTTCAAGTACTTGCCAATTTTCCCTTCTGAAAGAAGGTTCTTTCTAATTTTTCTAAAGAATTTTATCATCGGTTATGGTTGATCATAATGAAATACAACTTATTTATATACTGAGTAAAGATGTTTAATAATTTAAAATTACAACTTTTTTTCTTACCACAATTATGTCAATGAACTTTTTTAGTATTTTATTAGATCCGATTAACTACAGTTTGTTTATCTATATTATTATTCTTTTCATCGATGCTTAAATGCCATTCATCTAATATTTAAAAATTTAACGATCTTCTAAAATTATCTTTACAGCATAGTTTTAAGTTTG
>CBDTZS010000331.1:0-2043 GCA_965364955.1 uncultured Tenacibaculum sp.
ACTTTTCTTTTAAGTATTGCAATACGATCATATAACCTCTTTTACTTTTAAATGCATGTTTCCGTTATTTAACACGATTGCCATTTTTATAATACTACAGTTATTAATTGTTAAACATATCTTCGCCAAATATGACCACTCATATTTTTTACAAAACTTAAAGGGTGTTTTTTAAGAAACGTCTTGAAAAATTTATCACCTTCAATAAGTTCAATTCTTCCACATTTTCAATAGATATACCATTCACTATTAAAATTTTCTTGAGTCATAATTTCTACAGTTTTATTAATATTCGTTTACTTAATTTTTGACATAAAAAAATCAACACTTGTTAGGTGTTGATATGTGGTAAGTAATATTTTAATTTACGGTCTTGTATAAGATTAGTTGCGTGGTTTAAGCACCTAATTTAGCAAATACAAACCGAATAGAAAATCCGCAGGTATTTTCGTAAGTAGGCTAAAACTAGCAATTAATTTTATACTTTGTTGGCATTTCGTTTTTAATCTTTCCTTACTGTTATTTTTTTTATCATTTTCCTATCGTATATTATAGATTCGTTATTTTGATTCTCTAATAGGAATAAATAATTCTTGGTCATTCCTAAATATAACAATTCCTTACCTGTTGAAATTTTATTATTTTGATATTCGAAGGAAAGTTTTAGATTATCCTTTTTAATATTTCTAATTTGTTCATAGGTGTTAGTAATTATATAAAATGATAGTACAATTGTTATGAGAATCAGGTTAAAATAAGTTGGGTCTAATCTTTTATTAAATTCTGTTTTGTATCGATATTTAAATTCCAAAAGGAAAATTTGTATAGTTAAAAAAAGAGTTATGATAATAGTAAGATAATAAACAGTTTTAAAACTATTTTTTATCCAAAAAAAAGAAATTACAGAGGTGATAATAAAAAATATTAAGATTATAAATAGAAAACGAAAAAGTCCAAAATATTTCTTAAATCGAAAGAAGAAATTTGAATTTTTTAAGGCTTTTTCTTTTATGTCTCCAATATATTCAATGTGTTCTTTACTTTCAAAAAGAAAACTAACAAATGTAATAATGAAAAGAAAAGAACCATATTTTAAAAAATCTGGAATCGTAAGTAGAATAAATTCAGATAGTTCAATATGTTGAAAAATATCAATGTTAAAATTTGAATAATATATAGTTTGTTTAAAAATACTAATTATCAATAAAAATGTTCCTATAATAGGTGTTATTTCTTTAACTTTTTTTGCTTCTAGATACATTTTAAGTTATATGTGTTTGGTGTTTTCCTAAATGAATGCCAACGTTAAGTATAAGAAACGTAGGGCAGTTAATAAGCACTTTCGTTTCGGTTTATTACTTAGCTAAATATAAATATTTTGCTTTTATCTTTTTTACTATAAATGCCAAATTTTATATTTAGCGGACTTTGTTAATATTCACAGACCTTTCGGTTTAGCAGAAACGCCCTATGTTTTTTATACCTTGTTAGCCCTCGTTTTTATTAGTTATTCTGTTTTTTTGATTCTTTAAATATGAATCTGTTGAAAATACATTTAAGCCTCTATTATTCCAATCTATTGCTTTTGTTATTTCATTTTTGAATATATAAGCTTCAGATATCCAAAAATACAGATAAGGTAAGTCAAATTCATATCGGTCTGTTTTTTCTGTAGACTCTAACATTAGTTTAAGTCCTTCATCAACCTCGCCAAAGTATCGAAATAATGATGACCCTTTACTAAAAAGTGTTTCTGGCTGATTAGGATTTAATTTTAAAGCTTTGTTATAACATTCCATTTCAAGATTATGAAGTCCTAAATTCATATAGACATTTCCTAAGTTGTTCCATATTTGAGGTTTATTTGGGTTTAGAAATACCGCTTTTTTAAACTGCGGAATAGATTTCTCATAACTTTCAATTTTTACAAGTGCAGATGCGTAATTATAAAATACCGTTGAAGTGAAAGAGTTATTCTGAAGTAAGGTCTCGTATATAATTATAGCATTTTCAATCTTATCTTTATTAGTTTCTAAAGCTCCT
>CBDTZS010000332.1:0-2036 GCA_965364955.1 uncultured Tenacibaculum sp.
ACTTAGTGTAAAGTATGATCTTTAACTTGTGTAAACTATGTCCCTTAACGAACATATTACTTAACACATATCAATACCTAACCAGTGTTGATTTTTTTATGCCAAAATTTAAGTAAACGAATATTAATAAAACTGTAGTTAAACGAGTGTGAAAAAAGAAAGCTCCCTAAGGAGCAGTCTTATTATAATTATATAAAGGGGATTGTATAAAGGGAATTAATTACGTTGATTAAAACAGCTTAGTTCTTAATTACCCTAAAAAGTGAAAATTTTAAAACAGTAGGTTTTCAGATACTAAAAACTGAAAAGTTCATTGACATACTTATGGTAAGTAAAACAAAATGTTCTGTTATCCCGAAGTATTTAACCTAAAAGCAATATTTTTGATTACATATAACTAGTTGACAAACATTAAAAAAAGAATTGTATCTATTTAATAATACCTCGAAATATGAAAAAAACAATATTATTTACTTCATTAGTACTGCTGGTTTTAACAAGTAATGCTCAAGAATACAAAGAGTACTACGATAGTGGGAAATTGAAAATATTTGGAGCAAAAAAAAATGATCTAAATACAGGAGGGTGGAAATACTATTTTGAGGATGGAGTTATAAGCAGAACTGGAAAATATGAAAATGGGAATATAACAGGCGAATGGAAGTATTATTACAATAATGGTACATTAAGAATTATTGGAAAATATAAGGAAGGAAAATCTGTAGGTGAATGGAAATATTATCACGAAAATGGAAAATTAAAAGAAATTCAAAATTTTGAAAATGGGAAGCCAATTGGTCAAGTGAAATCCTATCGCGAAAATGGAAAATTACTGGGAATTGGAAATTTTGAAAATGGGAAAATGAATGGTGAATGGAAATATTATCATGAAAACGGAAAATTAAAAGAAATTCAAAATTTTGAAAAAGGGAAACCAATTGGTCAAGTGAAATCCTATCGCGAAAACGGACAATTATTGGGAATTGGAAATTTTGAAAATGGGAAACTGAATGGTGAATGGAAATCCTATCATAAGAACGGACTTGTACAACGAATTGGAATTTATAAAAATGGAAATAGAAATGGCGAATGGAAATTCTATTACGAAAATGGTGAATTAAAATTGAGTCAAAATCTTGAAAATGGGGAAGTGAATGGGGAATGGAAATCCTATCATGAGAACGGAAATTTACAACAAATTGGAGTTTATAAAAATGGAGATAGAATTGGGGAATGGAAATTCTATCACGAAAATGGAGAGCTTATTAAGGCTGAAAGCTACTAATTGAAAATTACTCAAATAACGATTTGCCAACACCGTGTAAAATACATTGCTAAGTTTTTGCTTAATTAGAAAAATCCTATGGGATTTTCAAGTTGGTTTTGTACTTGTGAAGATTATATATAAATTCACGCAACGTTATCTTACACAATCCAGTTAAATTAAAATATTACTTACCACATTTCAGCACCTAACAAGTGTTGATTTTTTTATATCAAAATTTAAGTAAACGAATATTAATACAACTGTAAATTTTTTAAATCTATTGATTAACTGTAAAATGCTATTCTAGATCTTTGACTATAATTTCTTTTTTTGTTCCAAGTTTCTCTTCTCGATTCTATAATTGTTCTTTTTACTTTTTTAATGATTGTATTGTCGGTTTTCATAATAAAATATTTTCGTAGTTATATATTTAAGTAGACGAGATATTTCAAATAAGGTAACAGGTTAATAGTATAATTAACAGATAATTAACAAAGTTTAAGAAATGAACCAAGAAAAAGCTCACTGCAGGAATATAAATAAGCTAAGAAATTATTTAAGAAAATGGTTTGGTATTAAACCTAACGAATAAGAATTTGTGAATTGGAGAGGTTCAGAAATAGAAAAAAAATAATTCATTAAACCTGTAGTAAAAAAGAAAAGAAACCGCCCTCTCGGATAGCTTCCTTTCATTATTATTAACTATTAATTACACTAAATAAGACAGTTAAGGTGTAAAATACCCTAAAAATAAAAAATGTAGTTACAA
>CBDTZS010000333.1:0-2022 GCA_965364955.1 uncultured Tenacibaculum sp.
TAGGAGCATTAGAGAATGTTTTAGGTAATATTAAGATAGCTAATATATTACCAGATTTTACTATCACGGTAATATCTAGCACAGCCGGATCGTATCCAGGCGAAATATACATTGACGCTTTTTCATCGGACGCAACAACTAACAGTAATGACCAACGAATACATGTAAACTACGAGGTTGTAGTACAAGGCAGCGTTGTTGGTGTTGTTTCGGATTACTCAAACAGCACTGCGGGCGTAACAGTAACCGCTCCAGGTGTCACTTTTTATGCAGGTTTTCAATTTCAAATAAGACCTAATCTAAAAATAATAGGTGCTTTGCCTGTTATTTCTACAGATAAAATATACTTGTTTGCTACAAACTACACAGACACATCAGCTAGTGGGCTAGCTAACTTTAGCTCAGACGCTACTAATTTGCGTATTGCAGGTAATTACCCAGGTAATAGCGCTATATTAGAATATAACTTAAATACCCCAACGCAAACCCCTGCTGTTTTAGCCGAGGGTTCTTGGTTAAATTTCTCTAAAACTTTTCCTATACTAAATTCTAATTTGTTAGAGGTATTACTTTTTTGGACAGATGATAGAAATCAGCCTAGAAAAATAAATGTAAGCACAGCTTTAAACGCTTCTTTTACAAGTGAGCAACAATATGCAGATGGAAATTGGGGATACTACAAAAACGAAGATCATGTTAGTGTAGCTAAATATGCTCCTGTAACTCCAATACAATTGTGGAAATTATATCCAAACGATGGAAGCCCTACGTATGAAACAACAATGAAGGATGTTGTAAGTGACTATTTACCAGATGGCACTACAGTTAATCCTGATCTTATAGAAAATTATGGAGGTGATCCTGATTTTCTTGAAAATAAATTTGTAAAATTTAGCTATAGATTAAAGTTTGATGATGGGGAAGTATCTTTAATGGCTCCATTTACACAGGCTGCCTACATACCTAAGCAAGACGGATTTTTTCTTGCAGGAGACGAAGACGCTACTTTTAGATCAACTGTAGTAGCTTTTATGGAAAATAAAGTTAATAACATTACTTTAAGAATACCTATGCCTTATTTAATTAATGGGGATGTTGCGGTTTCTGAAGACAGCAATTTAATGCAATGTGATCAACTTTCCGACTTAATGAAAGTTGTAGAGATCGAAATTTTATATAAAGAATCTGATGCTTTAGCTGTGCAGGTTTTAGATAGATTGTCTTTAAGCTTAATAGAAACAGCAGGTTCATCTAAGTATTACGAATATGATTATCAAGCAAGAAAACCTTATAGAACTTTACCTTCATCTGAGCTAATAAGGGTATTTGACAAAATACCACCAAGAGCTAAAACTCAAGAAGTTATAAGCAATAGGGTTGTATATGGTAATTACGTTAACAAGCTTACTCCTCCTGATACATTAAATTATAATGTAGCTTTAAGTGATAAATACTCTTTGTCAGATAATGACGTGCTAGAAGGCCGTACTTCTATTGTAGAATACCCTCAGCATACAGTTAAAAATAATCGTAATTATCAAGTAGCTATAATACTTTCGGATAGATACGGAAGATCTTCTACTCCTATATTATCAGAAATAACAGAATCTATTATAAAATCAGGTGTAAACTTTGGGGGATCTACATTTTATGGGCCATATAGATATCCAAATAATAGTACAAGTGTAAATGAATCCTCAGTTTTAAACTGGCCAGGCGACTCTATAAAAGTGTTATTTAACGATGTCGTGCCTTCGGTAAAAAATGATTTATTAAGCAACGGTAACGGAACGGGTACACCAGGTATTCATTCATATAATAATACTCAAAGTAGCTTAATGATTCCTGGCGGTTGGTTTAGCTATAAAGTAGTAGTTAGACAAGTTGAGCAGGAATATTATAACATTTATTTACCTGGTATTATAAACGGATACCCTAGTCATACTACTCCATATGGAACCGAGGTAGGAGAAACAGCATTTACAACTTTATTTAGTGATAATATAAACAAGTTACCTAGAG
>CBDTZS010000334.1:0-2016 GCA_965364955.1 uncultured Tenacibaculum sp.
AATTTAACACAGTGCCTCAACGTTAGTAGGTTCATCTAAAATTAAGAAATTAGGAAACGTTGAAAAAAGGAAATGATTCTAATTTAGACAACAGCCTATCAAGAGAATTCAACAATTCAGAAATATAAAATTTCTATTTTTAACATATTAATGGAACTTTGCAAGTGTTAAACACACATAAACCATTCTACGAAAAGCACATTACATTATGATAAAAAAAATACTTAGAATAATACTGCTCATAGGAACTGCAATTTCATTGTTTTATGTTCCTTGGATTTTGGTATGGGCTTGGATAACACCCTTGCCAAATACGGTTCAAGAACAAGTAGATGAAGCCATTGGACATGGGTTTGATGGAATGATTGTTTATGTAGACGAAGCAGGAAAACCACCAGCTTTTTATACAGGTGGTTGGAAAGATCGAGAAAACAAAATACCTGCCGACCCAAAGTCTTTATTCAAAATTGCAAGTATCAGCAAGTTATATGTCGCCGTTTCTGTCGCGAAATTAGTCAAAGAAAAAAAAATATCTTTAAATGAAACGCTAGATCATTACTTTCCCGAATTGGTAAACAGAATTGAAAATGCGGAGAACATCACCGTAAAAATGATGGTGCAACATAGAAGTGGAATTCCCAACTATACCAGTAATCCTGCGTTTTGGGAAGATGGTCGAAAAAAGGATAAAAAAGCGCTTGATTTTGCCCTTGATTTACCCGCTAGTTTTAAACCAGACAAAGGTTATGAGTATTCAAACACAAATTATTTATTGCTTCGAAAAATTATTAACAATGTAATAGGATATAGTCACCAAGAATATATAAAAGAGAAAATTTTAAGACCACTCGAACTAAAAAACACCTTTTTTTCACTTAACGAGGTAAACTTAGAAGATGTTATGAGTGGTTATTATGTTGGAGTTGAAGAAGATTTTAAGACAACCAAAAATGGCATGTTAGCTTCAGCTGAGGATGTTGGTATATTCTTGCGAGCATTAAACGATGGGTCGGTATTTGGTGAAGGTGAAAAGGAAATTTACTCGTCAATTTACGTGTACGAACATGGAGGTCTGGTTCCTGGTTATCAAAGTCTTGCCGAATACCACAAAGACATCGATACCGTTGTGGTGCAATTTATAAATACAACTGATTTTGATGGGTACGAATGGAATTTATCAGAGATTATGATGAATCGTATTGTAACCATTTTAAAAAGAAAAAAATAACCTTATATGAAAATTTTAGTAGTAGGTGCTAGTGGTGCAACAGGAAAACAGTTAGTAAATCAGCTTCTAATTCAAGGAAATGAAGTTAAAATAATTGTTCGTTCTACACAAAATTTACCAGAATCGTTTAAAGAGAATGACAGCGTACAAATTATAATTGCCAGCGTATTAGAATTAAGTGATGAAGAAATGAGTAAACATGTTGCTGGTTGTAGCGCTGTTGCATCTTGTCTTGGACATAATTTAACTTGGAAAGGTGTTTATGGGAAGCCAAGAAAATTGGTAACTGATGCGACTCAACGTCTTTGTAGTGCTATAAAAAATAATAGTCCTAATCGGCCAGTTAAATATATTTTAATGAACACTTCTGGAAATCAGAATCGCGATTTAAAAGAGCCTATTTCTATTGCTCAAAAATGTGTTATCGGACTTCTTAGATTGCTATTACCGCCACATGTAGATAATGAAAAAGCAGCTGATTATTTAAGAACTCAAATCGGACAAAATAATGAGTTTATAGAGTGGGCAGTTGTAAGACCTGACGGCCTAATAGATGAAAGTGAAGTTACAGCATATGAAACGCATCCATCTCCTATTAGAAGTGCAATTTTTAATGCTGGTAAAACAAGTCGTATAAATGTTGGTAGTTTTATGGCTAGCTTAATAAATGAAACTGTTTTATGGAATAAATGGAAAGGACAAATGCCTGTCGTTTATAATAAATCGCTTCTTAATAAAGAAGCGATTGTTAAAGTATAATTAATATTCAAAAAAAATAGTTTCTGTTT
>CBDTZS010000335.1:0-2013 GCA_965364955.1 uncultured Tenacibaculum sp.
TGTTAAAAGCCTCTTAAATGAGGCTTTTTTTGTAACATTTCATGAATAAACTCGTTCTTATTGTATATAATCGATTATATGTTCAAACAATTTTTCCTCATTTGCTCCGGAGTAGACCTTCTATTAATTAAAGATTGCTCTAACGGAGAACAAAACAAATATGCAGGTATTGGTGCAACTGTTTTTTTTACAGCACTTATGGCAACCATTGCTTGTAGCTATGCATTATTTACTGTTTTTGACAACGTATATACTTCTATATTTTTCGGAATTCTCTGGGGATTGTTAATTTTTAATCTGGATAGATTCATCGTTTCTACCATAAAAAAAAGAGACTCAAAACGACAAGAAATTTCACAAGTTATTCCTCGATTAATTTTAGCCTTTATTATTGCTGTGGTCATTTCTAAACCTTTAGAATTAAAGATTTTTGAAAAAGAAATAAATCAAGTGTTGTTAACAGAAAAAAATCAA
Organism: uncultured Tenacibaculum sp.; assembly: GCA_965364955.1. GTDB lineage: Bacteria > Bacteroidota > Bacteroidia > Flavobacteriales > Flavobacteriaceae > Polaribacter. The sequence continues at coordinate 475 of CBDTZS010000335.1, forward strand.
ATGACACTGGATAACAAAACCCAAATAGCGCAACAATTCACCCCTGAAATAGCAAGTTTAAATACAGATATCTCCTCTTTAAAAGAAGAAATTATCACAAAAGAAAACGAAGCTAATAAGCTTTACGAAACATATATTACAGAAGCTGAAGGAACAAAGGGAACTAAACTACTTGGGAAGGGTCCCGTTTATAAAGAAAAAAGAGACAAACACGATGCTGCTTTAGCAGAATTAAATCAGTTAAAAAAAGTAAATTCTGAGAAGATTTTACAAAAAGAAAATACCGTTGCTAGTTTAATTGAGAAACAAAAATTAACAGAATCACAAACCCAACCTATCATTTCAAACTTTGACGGATTAATGGCAAGAATAAATGCTTTAAACACATTGCCTTGGCTACCATCTTTCTTTATTTTCTTATTATTTTTAGCTATTGAAACGGCTCCTATATTCTCAAAACTCATCAGTTCAAAAGGAGAATATGACTATAAATTAGAAAATCAAGAGTCTATTGTAAAAACTTGGATACAACAACAAGTACATCAACGAGAGGCAATTTTACAAACAGACATTGACATAAATAATAAAGTATATTCCGACTTAAAAACAGAAGAAGAATTATACAATTACAAGCAAAAAATGGCACGAAATCTCATAAAACTTCAGGCAGATACTTTTTATAAAAACCAACAAGAGATCTTATAATATAACATCAATGATTCTATTATAGAATTTCCCTACATTTGTTTGAAGGAAAAATTGAATCAATTGCATGAAAAAAAAAGATTATACTATCATATTGATAGTGCTATTGCTGTGTACTAAAATCTCATCTCAAGAGTCTCTTAAACTATCTTCTTTATTAATACCAAAAGAACTAAAAGAAAATGCAAATGCTGTAATTAGGCACAATGAAATTTCAGTTGATATTTTAGCTGTTGACCAAATGACAGTTATAAATAAAAGAGTCGTTACCATACTAAATAAGCTTGGTAAAACTCATGTAAAAGCTTACATGCATTATAATGACGACACAAAAATCACAAAACTAACAGCAACGATATATGATGCCTTAGGGAACAAAGTTAAAAAATATTCGAAAAATGATTTTCAAGATGTTAGTGCTATTGATGGTGGTACGCTATATTCTGACTCACGATTAAAATTTTTAGAATACACTCCAACTTCTTATCCTTATACGGTAGTTTTAGAATCTAAATATAAAAATTCATCAACAGGGTTTATCCCTAAGTGGTTTCCTATTGAAAACTACAATTTAGCTATTGAAAAAAGCATTTATAAATTAAATAACCCACAAAATATTCCTTTTAGAAAAAGAGAAAAAAACTTTGCAGGATATGCTATTGAAAAATCTTCCAATGATAACAACTTGAGTTATTCTTTATCTAACCAGGAAGCTGTAAAGCACGAAAGGTATACTGTTAACTTTGAAAATTTTTCTCCGAACCTTTCTGTTTCTCTAAATCAATTTAGTTTAAAAGGAATTAAAGGTGAAGCTAAAAACTGGGAAGAATTTGG
>CBDTZS010000336.1:0-2009 GCA_965364955.1 uncultured Tenacibaculum sp.
AAGAAGCATTTGATACAAATTGGATAGCGCCTTTAGGACCAAATGTAAATGGATTTGAAAATGATCTAAGCGATTATATAAAAGGTGATTCACCGGTGGCTTGTTTATCTTCTGGTACAGCTGCAATTCATTTAGCATTGATTTTATCTGGGGTTGGATTAAATGATGAAGTTATTTGTCAGAGTATGACTTTTTCGGCATCAGCAAACCCTATTAAATATCAAGGAGCAAACCCTATTTTTATAGATAGTGAAAAAGACACATGGAATATGTGTCCAAAAGCTTTAAAAGAAGCTATTGAAGATAAAATTGTTAAAGGAAAGAAACCTAAGGCTATTATTGTTGTGCATCTATATGGAATGCCTGCGAAAATGGATGAAATTGTAGCAATAGCGAAAAAACATGAAATCACATTAATCGAAGATGCCGCTGAATCTTTAGGTTCTACTTATAAAGGGCAGAAATGCGGTACGTTTGGTGATTTTGGTATATTATCGTTTAATGGTAATAAGATTATAACAACTTCTGGAGGAGGCGCTTTAGTTTGTAAAACAGAAGAAGATAAACAACAGGCTATTTTCTTAGCAACACAATCACGTGATAATGCACCGCATTATCAACATTCGAAAGTTGGTTACAATTACCGAATGAGCAATATTGTTGCAGGGATTGGTCGTGGTCAAATGGAAGTACTAGATAAGCATATAGGTTTAAGAAGAGCTAACAATCAATTTTATCAAGATTTATTTAAAGATGTTGAGGGAATAACGGTATTTTCCGAACCTACAGATGAATATTTTTCAAACCATTGGTTAAGTGCTATAATTATAGATGAAACTATAACAGGTTTTAATTGTGAATATTTTCGTTTAGCTTTAGAAAAAGACAATATAGAATCTCGTCCGTTATGGAAGCCAATGCATTTACAACCAGTTTTTGAAGGCTGTGCGTATTACGGTACAACTATTTCAGAAAGTTTATTTAACAAGGGTTTATGTTTACCAAGTGGATCTAATTTAACAAATGAAAATAGAGAACGCATTAAACAATCGATTAATAAATTAGTTTCAAAATAAAACTCAGATAATTCTTGAGCTTTATTTTACTGTAATTTTAAAGAACATATAAAATATTTTATATATTTATCTAATGAAAGGAATAATACTAGCAGGTGGGTCAGGAACAAGGTTGTATCCCATAACAAAAGGGGTGTCAAAACAGTTGTTACCTGTATATGATAAGCCGATGATATATTATCCCTTATCAGTATTAATGCTAGCAGGCATAAAAGAAATTTTAATTATTTCTACTCCGGATGATTTACCTAGTTTTCAAAAATTATTGGGAAATGGAAGTGATTTAGGAATTCAATTAAGTTACGCAGAGCAACCTTCACCAGATGGGTTAGCACAAGCATTTATTATAGGCGAAGACTTTATAGGAAAAGATGATGTATGTTTGATTCTAGGGGATAATATTTTTTACGGTCATGGATTACCGGAGATGTTAAAAACGGCTAAAACTAATGTAAGAAATGAAAAGAAAGCTACAGTTTTTGGTTATAATGTAAAAGACCCTGAACGTTATGGAGTGGTTGATTTTGATTCAAACGGAAACGCTTTGTCAATTATAGAAAAACCTCAAGAGCCAAAATCTAATTACGCAGTAGTTGGTTTGTATTTCTATCCGAATAATGTAATTGAAGTTGCTAAAAAGGTACAGCCATCTCATAGAGGGGAGTTGGAGATAACATCGGTAAATCAAAGTTATTTAGAAAATGATACTCTAAAAGTGGAGTTAATGGGGCGTGGTTTTGCTTGGTTAGATACAGGAACCCACGATTCATTATTAGAAGCAAGTCAGTTTATAGAAACTATAGAAAAACGTCAAGGGTTAAAAGTAGCTTGTTTAGAAGAGATAGCTTTATATATGGGGTATATAACCAAAGAACAAGTGAGGAAATTAGCAGAACCATTGAGAAAAAATGGTTATGGTCAATACTTATTAAA
>CBDTZS010000337.1:0-1999 GCA_965364955.1 uncultured Tenacibaculum sp.
GTGCTGCTTCTTTTCTTTTTACTACAGGTTTTTAAATATCTTCTTTCAAAGTTTTCCTTTATTTATTTTAATTTTATCTCTATTGTTTTAATGTTAAACTATTTTAATAAACTTACCTTTCTTTTAATGTTTTGATAATATTTAATCAAGTAAAATCCTTTCAATGTATTTTACCTTTGGCTTATTAATTCATAATTTTGAAGGGTTATGATTAGTTAATTTAGATTAATGTAGAACTCCTTCGGGGGTTCTACTTCTTTATCCTACAATTTATCCATTATTGATTTCTTTATAACTATTTAATTTGTATATTTAGTGTATAACGATTTTTTAATGGGATGATAAAAGCGATTAATATTATTTTTAACATCCCCTTAATAATGCCCACTTTGGTGGGTATTATTATTTCTACAGTTTATTTGTTTGTCTATATTTGTTTTTATAAAATTTCTCTTAACAATGAATGCCAAATATGAAATATTGGTTTAGTTAACTATACGAATGTTGCCTCTATTATTACTTGTTTTCATTTATAAGCGACTTAAAAAGACAATATCAAAACTTACAAGGTTATTGTTTTAATCCTGTATTTCGCTTTATACTTCATTTTTCAAAAACTTATCTAGTTTGCTTCACTCATAGATTCTACTCTATTTTTAGTTTAAGTATTTTTGGTTTATGTTTAAAAAAATTGCTCTTTTATTTTCTATAGTTTTTTTATTTTTTTCATTTCAATTATTTTATACTTTGATTTAGGAGAAGCACTCAATTACAATAATCTGTTAGATATTCTCAAAAATGATCTAACATTATTTATTCTTATCTCATTAATTTTTTTTTAGGATTATTAGTGCTTTATTTAATGTTAAAAACTTACCTAAACAGGAGATAGAAAACCACAAACTCAATATTTTGTTTACTGGTAATATCATTATCCCAACTTTATTAGTTATATTTTCAATTGCAGCCTTTAGAACAATGATTATTTCTCATAATTTTAAAGGTATACGTAACCTCATTACATACTTAATGATTTTATACTCCTTTGTTTTAGGAGCTATATTATGTTTCAAGTCTCTTAAATATTATAAATTGAATTAACTACACTTTTTTAGATGGTACATTTAGGACCAGGTTATACATTTTATTCTGCGGACTCTAAAACCTACAATTTCATTAACCGTTTGTTTTCTTTATTTCATCTAAACTTACTATTCTTTTGTCTAATAATTTTATTACTATTTTGAGATACAAATTATCTTGGTAATAAAATTTATAATTATGAAATCTCAACAAACTTTAGTTAGACTTATGAAATCATATGGAAATAAATATGATGTTAGGTTCCCTGAATTAAAACTTGAAATAACAGTAGAACAAGATTATTATACTAAAATGTCTAATAGACCAGATGATTTTAAATTCCTTGTTTATCCTTATAACTAAATAGTTACGATTTAATTAATCGTTTGTTTTGTTTATTTCATCTAAACTAACCTTTCTATTTGTCTAAAATTTTATAGTTAATTGGCTTTATAAACTATCTTAAATAATAAAATTTATAATTATGAAATCAAAACCAACATTAGTAAGACTTATCAAATCATATGGAAACAAATACGATGTTAAATTTCCAAAACTTAAACTTGAAATAACCGTAAATCGCTATTATTACACTAAAATGTCTAATAGTCCAGATGAGTATAAATTTATATAACTACCGTTTAATTATTATACTTCTTTAATATTTACGGTTTTTCCTTACTTTTATTACGTTTTTTTTAAGCTCCTCTTTTTTATTTTTATATAAGTTTGATAAACTTAAAAACTTATATCATGCTAAAAAACATTTCAAACCTAGGTTTTGCTTTAAATAAATCAGAACAACAATCTATTATTGGAGGAAAAAAACACTGTCTTCTTCCTGATAATACTTGTTCTCAAATTTGGATTGGATGTGGAGAACCTCAGTGTCAACCACAACCATAAAAATTAAGCG
>CBDTZS010000338.1:0-1964 GCA_965364955.1 uncultured Tenacibaculum sp.
TAATGAGTTAACTACTATCTACGGATATAATTAATATTAACTATATATATTTGTTAGGTGCAATTAAAGAAATGAGAAAAACACTAATAATAATTTTTACGATTATAAATGTGGTTTATAGCTATTCGCAATCTGAAATTAGAACCTCTGATGCGAGCGAAAAAGAAATTTATAATTGGATTACATATATAAATAAAGGAGATTTATTTATACCTGAAAATCAAAAAAGAGAAGAATTCCCTATTGGAGAATTTTATAGATTAATTATCACAACATCTGAAATCTATAACGGAATTTATATTGAAAAAGGAATTGAAAGTGAAAACGGAGGAGGAACAAAAATAGTTTTAAAGAGGTTAATTAACGAAGATGACCTTTACTCAAATTTTTCTTTAAGAGGCGAATTCGCAGGTATAACATTTATTAAATGGAGCTCGTGGAATTCCTTTATTCTAAAAATTCATGGAGAAAATTATAATTTTACTGAAATTGACAAAACTGTAATTAAAGTAGAAAAGCTGAAAAAATAGAACTGCACCTAACACGGTGTATAAAACATAGCTAAATTAGGCTTTACGAGGGGTTTTTGTTTATTTACTAAGTCCGCCAAATTTTTAATTTGGCTTTTAAGATTGTTAAGTTAAAAACAAAATTAAAAATTTAGCTCTGTTTTATAAACAAAAATTATTACCTTTTTACACGCTACGTTTCATACACTTAACGTTAGCTCTAATTATAAAAAAAATACCCAAGCACATATTATAATGTCAAAAAAGTTATTACTCTTTATTTCAATTTTAATTTATAGCTGTCAAAATGTTGACATAAATAATGTAGACAAGAGAAATGAGAATTGGATATATTGGATTGACTCATTAACTGGTAAAGCATCTTGGGTCCCTGTTGGTAACCAAACAACTATAAAAAATGGTAGATATATCTCATTTTATAAAAATGGTTTAATATACGATAAAGGAAAACTAAAAAATGGTAAAAAAGTAGATACTGTTTACTGCTTCGATATTAATCAAAATCTAATAAAATATCAGTTAATTATGCCTGATACAATTCGTCATCATTATGTGAATGAAGGAAATTACATTGCATATTACCAGAATCTTGAAATTATAGAAAAAGGTATTGTTAAAAATCATAAGTTAGGAGACAAATGGACGAGATATTATGAAAATGGGAATATTGAATTTATCCAAGACTTTAAAAATAAAGACGGAATAACTAAATGGTTCTATAATAACGGCCAAATTAAAGATAGTGCTTATACAATTAAAGGCAAAAATCAAGGGCAAGCTAAATTTTGGTATAAAAATGGTCAGGTAAGGGAAATTTCCAATTGGAGTAATGGCTTACAACACGGTTTGTATAAATTGTATTATGAGAATGGAAATCAAAAAGAACTTACAAACTGGACTAATGGAAAACCTAAAAACTGTGAAAGCTGGTATAATAATGGTAAAAATAAAGTTGTTAAACATTATACTAATGGCTTACTTGATAGTATAGCAAAACAATGGTATCCCAATGGTAATTTAGAAAAACATTTAAATTTTTCACTTGGAAAGATGGATGGTGAAACAATAAAATATTATGAAAATGGAAATATTCAATCTGAAGGTTTTTATAAAAATGGAAAACAGAACGGGATGTTTATTTTTTATAATGAGAATGGAAAATCTGTAAAAAAAGAAAGTTATCTTATGGGGAGTCTCAAAAACATAGAAGAACTATAGCTAACAATGGCTATAATTAATACGGGGTTTTCTGTTTAAAATAAAGTTTAGTGCATTTTAATGATGTCCGCCAAATCTTTTTGATTTGGCTTTAGAACAGAAAAGATAAAACAAAATAAAAAGTTTTGGCTAAGTGCTTAATCGAAAGTTCAATGCTTTTCATTCCCGTACTAACCATAGCCGAGACGTTGTGCATAATTATGAGAAACATCCAGA
>CBDTZS010000339.1:0-1886 GCA_965364955.1 uncultured Tenacibaculum sp.
AACTCGTTAATCCCACTATATCACTGGGATTAACGAGTTTTGTTTTGTGAAAAAATTCTTGTTATGGCAAATAAATTAAGAATATCTTATTTTTTTATTATATTTGGCGAGTAAATGATAAAATATTAAGATATTTTTAATAAAAAAATCGTTTACAACTAACTAACTTAAACCCTTCAAAAATGAAACACAAGTACTTAAAAAGTCTTGTATTGGCAAGTGTTGTCTTTGGATTAAATTTTCAAGCACAAGCTCAAGACAAAAACGAAGTAGAGCAAATTCGTAGTAAATACGATTTGACGAAACTTCAACAAATGAAAGGAAACTTTCAAAAAATCGCAAAAACAGAAAAAGAACAAGCTATACGAATAGCTAAACAGAAAGGTTGGAAAACTAAATTCACAACTAAAGAAGGGAGTCTCGTTGAACTACAAAGAGTTGTAAATGGGAAACCAATTTATTATACAACTTTTAATGTTGCAGCTGCAAAATCGACAAGAACTAATCACTTAAACTCTGGAGGTTCATTAGGGTTAAACTTAATGGGACAAGGTATGACCGCTCACGTTTGGGATGGTGGTTTAGCAAGAACTACTCACCAAGAATATGATGGAGCAGGAGGAAACAATCGTTTTTCTATTGGAGATGGTACCACAACTAGACATTACCATTCTGCTCACGTAACGGGTACTATTATGGCTTCTGGTGTTGATGCTAATGCAAAAGGAATGGCACCACATGGAAAAGCAGTTGGTTATGATTGGAATAATGATAAAGCAGAAGCTACAACAGCAGCATCAAACGGAATGTTAATATCAAATCATTCTTATGGTTATGCTACTAGAAATCAACAAGGTCAAGTACAATTGCCTCAACATTATTTTGGTGGATATATAGATGAATCTAGAGCATGGGATGAGATTTTATTTAATGCTCCAAATTTTTTAATGGTAGTTGCTGCAGGAAATGATGGAAATGATAATACAGCAAATACAAATCCAACAGGAGGTTCAGGTTTCGATAAGTTAACGGGACATTCTGTTTCAAAAAATAATTTAGTAGTTGCTAATGCTCAAGATGCAAATATAGATGCTAGTGGAAACTTAGTATCTGTTTCTATTGCTGGAAGTAGTAGTGAAGGGCCAACGGATGATTTTCGTATCAAGCCAGATATTACTGGTAATGGTTCAGGAGTCTATTCTACTTATGAAAGTAGTGATACTGCTTATAATTCAATTACAGGTACCTCTATGGCTTCTCCAAATGTTGCTGGTTCTTTAATTTTATTACAACAACATCATAAAAACCTAAATAGTGGTAGTTTTATGAAAGCGTCTACATTAAAAGGATTAGCGCTTCATACTGCTGATGATGCAGGAGCATCTGGACCAGATGCTGTTTTTGGTTGGGGATTAATGCATACTAAAAGAGCTGCAGAGGCAATTACTAATAAAGGAAATCAATCTAAGATTGAAGAGTTAACATTAACTTCAGGTCAAACATATACAATTACTGTTGATTCTGACGGAACAAGTCCGTTATTAGCTTCTATTTCTTGGACAGACAGACCTGGTACAGCAAATACAACTGTAAATTCTACAACTCCAGTTTTAGTAAATGATTTAGATTTAAGAGTATCTAAATCTGGAACTACATTTTTACCATATGAATTAACAGGAGCAACAACAAATACTAAAAGAGATAATAATGTAGATCCTTTTGAAAGAGTTGATGTTGCGAATGCCTCAGGAACGTATACTATTACAGTAACACATAAAGGATCTTTAACAGGCGGAAGTCAAAACTTTAGTTTAATCGTAACAGGTTTAACTGGTACACCAGTAGTTTGTAATGCAACAGTACCAACAGGCGTTTCAACTTCAGGG
>CBDTZS010000340.1:0-1886 GCA_965364955.1 uncultured Tenacibaculum sp.
GGTCTTGCTGTAAAAATGTTTCTATGTTTTCAATTTGGTTTATCATTTTGGGAGTGTTTTAAATTTTACAACTATGAAACTTGATTATTTCTACATGAATAACACCAGCTAAGTTGTTGTTAAATTTTATATCTAGCTCTCCACCTTCAAAGACATTTCCGTCTGTCGAAATAGTTATTTTCTCACTTGGCCCTAATTCCTTTAAGCCAATTGTACAACCATTACTACCTGTGTTATCAAAAATTATTTTAACAACTCCTTTTAATGGAATGGATTGATTTTTTTTAATAACTTTTTCTTCTAGTCTTGTGCTAAACATTTGTTTGTTTTATTGATTAGTTTCAATCACAAAAAGCATTTCACCTTTAAAAACTTCAGTTAAATTCCCATCAGCTTTTGCTTTCACTTCAATTTTTCTTCCTCCTGCAATTCTTAATTCTTTTTTAGCATTTTCATGACTACCTCCTGCCGTTTCATATTCTTTGTAATTTACATACGGATGAATTTCTCCTTCACCACCGTGAATTTGAATTGCTACGCTTTCAGATGGTTTATTATCTGTATAAAATGCGATATGGGTAACTGTACCTTCATTAATTGAAGCTTCACCAACATCAACAGCTTCTCCTGCTGCTATTTCTACTTTTATTACTGAATATCTTTTTCTCATTTTAATAAGATTTAAAAAACGTCTATACGCAAATTGCACATAGACGTTTTTTCATTATAAAATAACTTCTACTATTGTGCTTTTGCGCTTCTTATTGTTTCAAATCCAATAAATAACGTTTCTAAATATTGTGTTAATCCTCCTGCTACAGGTTCCGCACCTTCTGGATATCTAATTGCATAATCAAAAGGAATACCTCCAACGATTACAATAGGGGTTGCTAGTTGAACAATACCATCTTTTACACTTCGTTCAGTATCTCCATTAATTAACAATGAAACTTCTCTTTCCAAGTATTTTGCACCATCTTGTTCAAAAGTCAAAACTGCATTTCTTACAGCTGGAACTGGTGCTTTCTTATAACTTAATAAAGCTTCCATCCCTGCATCTGCATGACTATCATACCCAAGTCTTATATGGGTTACGGTAAACACTTTTTCGGCATCTAACTTATTTCCATCAAAATCTGAAACTCCAAAATCTACTTTTGTCTTAGAGTTAATCAATGCTTTTGATGCTCCACTACCAGGAGTGATAACAGTTCTTAATTTTAAAGATGCTTCTATATGCCTTACACCTTCTCCTACCTGACCAAATAACACCTTCATTGGTGCTCCAAAACGTTCTTTATGTGCTACTAATAATTGACTAATACCTTTCATTACTATACTTTTTTAAATTGTTTTTTTATTTTTTTGTAGTTACACTACATTTTCCACTGGTAAAACTCGTTCTTGAGCTACAGGAGCATTAGACCAAGCATTTGCAGATGGTAAGAAAGCAACACCATTCATAGCTGCTGCTTCTGTATTAAAAGCTTTTGAAGCCAATAATTTCATTTTTGCTTTAGTTGTTCCATCAGCTGCATTTACTGCCAATGTTGGAGCCACTAAACCTTTTGTGCCTTCTACCAGGTTATCTAAACCAATACCTAATACTACTCCTTTAGCAACATCTGTCGCTAATCCTGTTCCTGTAATTGATGCAGCTACACCTATAGCTACCGCTGCAATCGCTAATCTTGGTATTGGCTTTTTCATAGCGGAAGGAGCGTAGCTCATACCAATTCTACTTGCCAATACACCACCACCAGCAGATACTCCTTGAGTTCCTATTGAAATGGTTTTTTGTTTGTTGTATTTTACCTTCATTTTTAATATTTATTTTTGTTAAATAATATTCTATTTTTTTGTAGCTGTATATACCATAGCTCCTA
>CBDTZS010000341.1:0-1881 GCA_965364955.1 uncultured Tenacibaculum sp.
AGCGTATTGTATGGCATAAAAACTTAAGAAAAGATATTTATTTAAACGAAGCACTGAATGTGCTTAGTGAATTGAAAATGAATAAAAATTTAACGATCGTAAAACAATAAAAAAGCAGCCTTTCGGCTGCTTTTTTATTGTTTTACGATTATACAGGATAAGGTTTTATATTCAGCAATAATAATTTATTAATCTATTTATTTACTCATTTAAATTTAGCTGTTGCACTTATTACTTGAACTTACATTAGAATATAGTTTTTTAAAATTATTTTCAATACTCTTTTCTTTTAAGATAATTTATTTGCTTTTTCAAGTCCTCTTTTTGAGCTATAAATTTAGATTTGTTGCTTAAGCTCTTTTAATGTAGACACATTTCTTGTAATGTTTCTCAACCTTCCTCCTAAGAAATTATTGAACCGTTTTCTGTTATTAACTTATAAACACACTTAAGTTTTGAATTTTCTAGTGGTTTTCTCAATTGGAAAAATAAGAAAGTAATGCTGTAAAACGTTTTAATTAACTATTAAAGTACAATATTATTTTATTAATCAGAAATTACATGAATTATTAACCTTTACATTTTCTATTTTTAAGTCATTTACTAGCAATTTTATTTTTTCTATTTCTGCATTATCTGCACATATATGGCTTAAGTTGTATAATCGAAAAAAAGATTTATAGTAAATATCAGTATTGTCAATACCATTTTTAAGGTTTAAATGCATAATTGGGTTTTTACTAAAGTCTAATTGTTCTAATTTTTTAGATTTGGAGAGATCCAAGGATGATAAATTATTTTTATAACATTTTAATATTTCTAAATCTAAAGACTTAGAAACATCTAGGTGTTGAATTTTATTTTGTCCACAGTCAAAAACTTTTAAATTAATTAAATCAGTTAAATCTATTTTTTTGATTTGGTTAGCCTCACACTTTAAAGAGGTTAGTTTACTTAAATTAGATACATTTAAGTATTGTAAGTTATTCAAAGTACAACTAATTCTCTCGAGCTTAGATAGATTTGAAAAATCTAATGAAATAATTTTATTAAAACTACAATTAAACTCAGTCATTTTTTTCAACTTATTAATGTTTAATAATGTTAGTTTATTACTGACGCAATTTAACTTCTCTAAGTTTATTACATTATCTAAGTTTATAACTTTTAAGCTATTTGAATTACAGTTTAGTTCTAAAAGACTAGACGAATTAGGTAAAACTAATGAAACCAAATTATTATCAGCACAATTAAGGTACTTTAAGTTAATTAAATTAGAAAGACTAAGAGATGTTAAATTATTATAACCACATTCTAAATCAACAAGATTAATACAGCCCGAAATATTTAGTGAAGTTAATTTATTACTGACGCAATGAAGGACTTTAAGATTAGTTAAATTACTTACATCTAAAGAAGTTAATTTATTACCCATACAATTTAAAGAAACTAGGTTCTTAAATTTTTTTATACCCTTTAAAGATTTAATTTTTTCTTCAAACAATTCTAAATACCCTACTTTTTCAGCTTCCTTTAACTGGATTTCACCATCATTATTAGCATCTAAGACTAATGGGTTCCCTTCTAAATCTTTAACAGCATAAGAGTTACTCAATACTTCTTTTTTAAAATTAGGATCCGCAATAAAAATACTTTGAGCAACTAAAGTTTTAACAGATAATAAAAATACAAGAACAATAATTTTGATACGGTTTCTATTCATTTTTTTAGAATTTTTTAGGCTATATATAGTGTTTCACTAGGTTAAAATTTTATTTCCCCTCTACTAAACTTATTTTCACAACCAAACCTTCGTTAGAACGAACGTTAAAAACAGTTTCATCTTCAAAAATTAAATACTGTCCTTTTATACCAACTAAA
>CBDTZS010000342.1:0-1873 GCA_965364955.1 uncultured Tenacibaculum sp.
ATTGAATGAAAACGATAAAATCAATATTAAGTCAATTAATTCTTATTGGACTTCTTTTAATAATAACACTCACAGATTTTTTAAACCCAATTAAAGAACTCCGATTATAAAGCATTTTAAAATTTTCTGTGTGTTAGATGAGGTAGCAAGAGAAGGAGTTTCCCATTTCTTTGAAGGCAGTATTTCTGAAGATATTGCGAACCATACTTAATTACCAATAATTTCATTTAAAATTTAAGGTGTCGCTAATTTTGTGTATTTTCGGATGCAAGTTTATAAGAAGGACGTCTTTCATTCATGCCCATATATCTTCCACTTAGACGCTAATAATAAGCTGTCATGATATTTTTTTATAAATAACTTTATTATTAGGTTAAACTTGTGTAGTTCTTATACAAAAAATGAAAAGACAACGCCTAGAAATTGAACTGACTAACTTGTAAGTTTAATAAAAATTAATCAATTTAAAACTACCAATATGAGTAAGATTTTACCTAATCACATTCCAGCAAAAGGTTGGAAAGGTGGTTTCATAGAGAAACATCCAGAATTGCAATATAAAAACGGTATTGCTGATTTAAGTACATTAAATTTTAATGATAACTTAAAGAATATCGATAGTATTAAACGTCAACAACGTGTATTATGGCCAGAATTTACGTGGTTGACTGTACAGGGAGAACCTAAGTCGAGATGTTTTCAAATGTTTGCACCAGACGTATCTAGAACAGGTTATGGTAATACAGGGCAAAACTGGGCTGTAATCTGTCCACAACAAGGCACATACATAAAAGGTTTTGGAACAATAAACGTTGAAGTTACCGTGGCAAAACAACGTGGTTGGGTTAATGAAACAGATAAAAGCTTAGCAATTGATATGGTGATTAAACCAAAAATATGGTTTAGTAAAGACGCTAATCAGTCCACTTTTGGTAAACTATTTTGGGGAGCCTTTGAATTGTTAAATAAACTTCATCATTTACCTCTTAGTAAAGATCAGGCCATTCAACTACATACACATCGTACCGAAAAGATGAAGCATGTAGAAGACCCTGAAGTTATTTTTATAAGAGACAAGTTATATACGCCTAAGGGCTTAGACCACTTGCCTTCATTTACTATACATAACAATGAAGCTTGGAATTATGCGAATGTAGAAGTGGGTATTGGCGAGATTGTAAAAACACAAGATACTTTTGTAGATTCCTTTAATCAATTGGTTATGAATCTTTTCAATGTGGGTTCTGGAAACTTATTACAAAAAGAAAATATACTGGCATGGAATGTTTGGGTAGATGCCCCAACAAAAGTAAAACAAACCGAATGGAGAAACCATGCACAATACTGGCGTAGATCATTAGATGTGAATCATTGTAGTCCAGATGGTAATGGTTCTCAGGTTAAGTATGCAGATGGTGCTAAGTTTCAACCAGGAGAACAATTAATAGAGGAAGCTTTAGATGCTATTTGGAAGTTTGTTAAAAAGCATATCTAGAAATTTGAATCTATAAAAAGATATGGTTCACTACCAAATGAAACATACTAACTATTGCTAAAAGAATTAAACTGCACACAGCAAAGAGCTGAGGTAGAAAATAAAAAAATTCTTTATTAATTTTATACAATATTATCCTAAGCTCAAAATACTATTACTTGGTATTTTGAGCTTTTATTTTCTGAATAATGACTACTTATTTAGGTACTACCGAAATGTACTTTTCATCATAAGGTAATCTAGATTTTGCAATAGCAAGACTTTGTTTGCCTAACTTATTAGAGACTGTTATTAAAGCTAATTTCATATTCTTAGCAGATAGTATTTTTAAAGATATTGCAAGCCATAGTAAATTACCTATAGTTTCAATTAAAATTT
>CBDTZS010000343.1:0-1873 GCA_965364955.1 uncultured Tenacibaculum sp.
GTTATCCAGAAATATCAACTAGATAAACAATATATTTGTTTAGATATAACTAGTTGGCACAATTAAAAAAAATGAAATACACTTATTTGACCTTAGTTTTTTTACTCATTATTTGTGGGTGTAAATCGTCCAAAAAAACAATAAACAAGCAAAATGACAAACAAGACTGGGTAAATTTTCTTTTCCGAAATTATACAGGAGAGAAACCAAGTGCAAGCTTTATAATCATCAAAGATGGTAAAATTAAAGACGCTCAAAGTTTTGGATATGCGGATTTAGAGAATAAAGTCTTAGCCAATAGTCAAACCAATTATCGTCTTGGCTCTGTTACAAAGCAATTTACAGCAACGGGGGTTTTAGTTTTGATAAATCAGGGAAAATTAAATTACAATACTAAATTGACTGAAGTAATTCCTGAGTTTCCAGATTACGGTAAAGAAATTACTATGAAAGATTTATTAGCGCATCGGTCAGGTCTACAACCTTATAACAAACTATATCCAAAAGATGCAGAAAAGCAACTTGTTGATAAGGATGTTCTCAATCTACTAATAAAGCAAGACAGTCTATTGTTTCCTGTGAATTCCAACTACAAATACAGTAATTCTGGGTATGCTATTCTCGCTATGGTTATTGAACGAATTTCTGGAAAAACTTTTAAGGAGTTTATGGATATTGAAATTTTTGATAAAACGGGTATGACCAATAGTACTGTTTATTTAAACAACTTAGAGATAAAAAATCGTGCACAAGGTTATAAATTCAATGACACGATATATGAAAATAAAGACCAAAACACTTGGTCGGCTATTCAAGGAGATGGAGGTATTTATTCATCCGTTAACGAGTATCTAAATTGGGATAAAGCTTTATATACTGAAACGCTTATTTCAGAAAAATTGAGAAATGACGCCTTTTCTAATTGGGGTAAAAATGGAAAAAATGATGAAACTGGTTATGGTTTTGGTTGGTTTATTGATATAAAAAATGATGAAAAATATCTAATTCATGGCGGTAGCACAACTGGATTTAGAAATTTTGTGGTTCGTATTCCGTCAAAGAAAATGGCAATTGCAATTTTTACAAACACTGCCGATTATGCTTATAGAGATTTAGCTGGTGCAGGTTATGTTTTGGCAAGTTTATATTCAGATAATCAATTGCCAATGCCCATTGATATGATAATAGAAAGGGAAATTAGCACTAACGGAAGTGGAAAAATTAAAGAATATTACACTACACTAACTACTGAACAAAAAAAACAAGAAACAAGTAAGGTAGATTTAACTCGTCTGGGATTCAGTTATTTGCGTAAAAAAGAAGATGAAAAAGCACTGCACATATTCGAACTATTAAAAACAGAATTCCCTCAATATATACGTGGCTATTTTGGACTAGGCATGTACTATCAGTCCAAAAAGGAAAATCAAAAGGCAATAGAAAGTTTCAATAAAGTAATTGAATTAGGGACAAGTGAATTCCGAGGTTTGATTGACTCAGCAAAAAGAAGAATTCAAAAACTGAGCGAATAAAACTGTGCCTAACAATGGCTATAGTTAATACGGGTTTATTACCTAACTCAAAGTTTAGGGTATTTTAATAGAGTCCGCCGAATCTTTTTGATTTGGCTTTAGAATAAAAAAGATAAACCAAAATAAACCGTTTTGGATAAATGCTTAATCGGAAATTTAGTAATTTTATTTGCCGTTAAAAAGTGCCTCCAGGATCATTGCGGTTAGATATCGGCACACTCGGGTTGCACATGCCAAACAAAACTGTCAATCTACAACGAAATGATAACCAATACCGTTACCATAGATTGAATGAAAACGATAAAATCAATATTAAGTCAATTAATTCTTATTGGACTTCT
>CBDTZS010000344.1:0-1833 GCA_965364955.1 uncultured Tenacibaculum sp.
GAAAAAAGGTAAAATAATAATTGCTAAGATTCTCTTTTTCATAATTATTGCCAACTTATTTATATACTGACCTTTATTCAGTATATACGCCCAAATGGGAGGGATATGCTGAATAAAGGTGCTTTATAATTCAAAATTACATCTTTTTTACTTACCACAATTATGTCAATGAACTTTTCAGTTTTTAGGATCTGAAAACCTACACTTATTTTAATATTCGTTTTCTAAATTTTTGACATAAAAAAACACCTTTTACAAGGTGTTCGTGGTAAGTAATAAGAATAAAATTGTAGACAAATTAAAATCAAGATTATTTCTTTAACCATAAAAAATTAAAAACACTTGATTTATAAACTTGCCTATCTTTCTCTATAAAAGCGAGTATAATTAATTCTATTGAAGAATAGAATGAAAGTTCATAACAGTTACTAGCAAAACCGTGTGTTGAATTGGTACACATCTCAATACAATACAAAGCAAGGCTTACTAGCCAAATATTTGAAAGTAAAGTTTTTGTTACGCAAATACTTTTATATTTTATAATATAAATTATTAGAGTAAATAACTTTATAATTAATATTAATATAATATATGAATATAGACCAAAAGATAATTCTTTCACTGGGTAAATCGAGAGAGAAATAATTAACCAACTTAAGTAATAAAAAAAAGCATTCTTGAAATCCTTAGGATAATTCTTACGTTTTAAGTCAAATATTAAAAGAATTAAGATCAATAAACCAGCAAGAAGATCATAAAAATCATTAGGGATCTTAAATTGATAAACTAGTACACTAAGTATAGATATAGTTATTCTAAATAATATTTTTCTTTCCATTAATTACTTTTTACAAATATACAAATTGTAAAACCTGATTATAACACTTACCACAATATGTCAATGAACTTTTCAGTTTTTAGGATCTGAAAACCTACAGTTTTACTTTAATTTTATTATTTTTACTTAATGATATTAATGATTCTAATTGCTTATTTTATTTTCGCAACCTTTCTTATTAAATTGATTGTTCGAAAATTTGTTAAAGACGGTAACAAAAAAACTGCTATAACTTTACTTTGGGTTTTTGTTTTTATATTTGGTCTCTTCGTAATGGCTATAATCCCTATGTTATAACTACAGTTTAATTAATATTCGTTTACTTAAATTTTGGCATAAAAAAATCAACACTGATTAGGTGTTGATATGTGGTAAGTAATATTTTAATTTAACGTTGTTGTATATGGTTTGTTGCGTATTTTTAGCAACTAATTTAGTAAATAATTACCAACCAAGAAAGTCCGCGAGGACTTTCGCAAGTAGGCAAGAAGCCAGCAATAAATTATATACGTTGTTAGCTACTTTTAAAATATTAATTCTCCTAATTTTCTTTCTAAAACTTCCTCAGGATTTTGATTGTTTAATTTGAAATTTATCATGTCTCTAATGTCAACTTCATCTATTGATAAGATTAACTTTGAATGATCAAAGTATAAATGCTTTTGTCTTCTAATTCCGTTCAAACCAATTCCCATTTTACTGATGATAATTCCAAAATTCCCTCTTTTATCATTTAAATATTTTGAGATATCATCAAATGTTATTCCGTCAATTTTATCCGTATAATTTTTGAAATCCACAATTATTCTAATTGCTTTTTGATCAATTTTTCTTTGTTTCCAAAAATCAATCAATGGATTTAAATTATGGATAACCAAATCTGGCCTTCTAATTCCATCATATTCTTCCGCCTGGGGTTTTGCAAAATAATGTTGAAAAGAGTCAGAAAACAAATAACGGAATAGGGATGCCAGAAAGGCTTGAAAAGCTTTCCA
>CBDTZS010000345.1:0-1814 GCA_965364955.1 uncultured Tenacibaculum sp.
TTATTTACTGTTGTGCAAAATAATGATAGTCTTTTAAAATGGTATCTACAAAATCCATCGGATTCTGATTGGTAGTGATACCTGTTAATTCTATAATTTTTAAATGGAGTTTTAAAATAACTTTATGATTCCTTTTTTTCTTAGCATCATCAAACACCTTTTTAATGGTATGAATATCATTGTCTGTTAGTAATGTAGCTTGTGAATGTATAGGAGTATAACTATCAGTTATATTATTAGCAATGGTGTCTTTTAATGTAATTCTTTTCTTTTCAGAAATAACAGTAGTAGCTGCAGCAAGATCTCCTAAACGTTGTCCTTTTCCGTTTAAAAGAATTGTTAATACAGCTACCGAACCACCGGCTAAACTAAAATCGATAATACGTAATAACCAACGTATTAAATAGCTGCCAAATGTTGGTTTAGATCCGTCTATTTTAACCACTCTTGTTTGGTTAAAGTATTTACCAGGTGTTTGCCCGTTCATTAAAACTTCAAAAAGTAAGCTGTAAAAAAAAACAGGTAAACCTAAAAGAACATATAAGCTCATATATTCCATACTAGGAGATATGTTTAGCATTCCCATTATAAAGAAAATGATAATGTAATAGCCTATAATAAATAAAGCATCTATTAAATAAGAACCAATTCTGGTAGTAATGTGTGCTACGTTTTGGTTTATTGAGATGTTTTGAGCAGTTTCTATTTGAAAATTATCCATTAATTAGTTTTTCATTTTTCTTGTTGATAATTCTTTAACTTTTTTTAGTTTAGCGAAGATAAAAATATTCTATGAGTAGAGACGTTTCTCTTAAAATTTACTATAATTTTTTTTCTAAATGAGAGAAGCTGCCTTTGTGAAAAAAAATAAGGTGAAATGGCAGTTGTTTGAAGACGCGCTGTATAAAAAAACAAGCCTTTCTCCCGATAAATTGTCTGATTTGTATGTTGAGTTGACAGATGATTTAAGTTATGCAAAAACCTTTTACCCAAAAGGAAATACTGTTGTATATTTAAATTCTATAGGTTCTGTTGCGCACCAAAAAATTTATAAAACAAAAAAAGAAAGTAAAAATAGATTCATCAGTTTTTTTAAAACAGAGTTTCCATTGCTATTCTATAAGCATCAAAAACAATTACTAATAGCTTTTAGTGTATTTGCTTTTTTTAGCATTGTTGGTGCTTTTTCTTCAGCAAATGATGTCGATTTTGTTCGCCTTATTTTAGGTGATAGTTATGTAAATATGACTATAGAGAATATTGAAAAAGGCGATCCGATGGCAGTTTATAAAAAGGCCAATGAAGTTGATATGTTTATAGGAATTACCATAAATAATATAAAAGTAGCAATGTTTGCCTTTGTTTTAGGAATCTTATTTTCTGTAGGAACGTTATATATTATGATGCAAAACGGAATTATGTTGGGCTCATTTTTGTATTTTTTTTACGATAAAGGATTGTTATGGGAATCGTCTCGAACAATTTGGATTCATGGAACCATAGAAATATCAGTAATTATAATAGCTGGGTGTGCGGGCTTGGTGTTGGGTAACGGATTGTTATTCCCCGAAACCTATTCTCGATTAGAATCTTTTAAAAGAAGCATGAAAGACGGGTTAAAAATAATGGTAAGTACCATTCCGTTTTTTATCATCGCAGGTTTTTTAGAAGGTTTTGTAACACGTCATACTGAAATGCCAGATTGGTTGGCAATCATCATTATTTTAGCATCATTTGCAAGTATTATATTTTACTACGTAATATACCCAATTCAACTACATAAAAAACAATTAAGCAATGAATAAAGAATACAT
>CBDTZS010000346.1:0-1812 GCA_965364955.1 uncultured Tenacibaculum sp.
ACTAAATTAGTTGCTCATATAATAGATATATAGTTAATATTAACTATATATCTTTTTGGCAACAATTTAACAAAGACTATGAATAAAACACCATTGATTTATGGATTGAGTTTCGGAATAATTAAATCAACTATTGTTAAATTCTTACCAATTGAGGATGTTTTAAAAGGTTTTTTGGCAATCATTATTTTTATCGTACTACTTATGTTTATGTACTACAAAACTAAGTCTGACTTGAAAACAATTCTAAAGAGATTTGTTCTTTTTACAATAGTCTTTTTCGCAACATCAACTTTATTGACATATATTTATAGTAGTCCAGGTTCTGAATTAATTAATGTTTTAACCTACGAAACAAATAGAATCATTCTATTTCTTATTATCGGATTGCTAATTACATTTTTCCGATTGTCGAAAAAGCATTTTTTTAAATTATCTTCTATAGTATTGTTATTTTTTATCGGACTGTTTCTATTCGCTATTTTTAACAAAGAAATGGTTCAAAAATTAATTGATATTCAACAAAAGGAACAATTGAAAACAGATAATTAAAATGAGAATTAATAATAAAAACTATTGCCAACACCGTGTATAAAAAATTGCTTAGTTTTAGGCTAAACTTAAAGGCTGTTGCTTTTTTGCTAAGTTCAATTTTCCTGCGGAAAATTAGCCTTGCACAAAACAGCAACTTATCATACACAAATACGGTTGGCATTCATTAGAAAAAAAATGAAAACTGAATTAGAACATATTCTAAACTCAACCCCAAAAGAAGTTGAATTCTCTAATATTATTGAGTTTGATAAACTAGACGAACGAATTTCGGCAGTTGGAGTTTTATTTGCAAACACGATTGGAGTCAATGAAAAATCAATTGAATTTTGTCCAGATAATCAACCTCCTTTAATTGAAGAAACCATTTCTTGGATTTGGACTTATAGACCTGATTTAGGAACTGAAATACTAAAACAAAATTTACCTGAAGATTTAATAATGCTTGTCTCATTATATGAAAACAATGAAATGGATAAATTCTGGAACTACATAACCGAATAATGGAGAACGAAAAGACCTTTAAAACCAAAACAGGATTTTGTCATATTTTACCAGACAAAATTGTTCTATCAAGAGATGGCGTAATTGGAAATGTTGCAAAAGTGACTGTTGGAAATAATATCAACCGAATGTTATTAATTTACGGTGGACTTTCTTTATTTCTACTTTACTCTGCATTTAATAGTTTTCAAAAAGGACAGATACCTATATCAGTACTGTACGGAATAGTTGGTTTGTTTCTAATTTACGGAATATTTACAAGTCTGAACAATTCAGCCATACCGATAATTGAAAGAAATAAAATTAAAGGAATTAAACTAAAAAAAGCAATGTTTGGACTTACTCGTTCTCGATTTGAAGTCTTATTTGAAGATGATAATGGAAAAATTAAAAAAAGATTAATAATGCTTCCAGGCTCAATGACAGATGGACAAAGTGAAACCGAAAAAGCAATAAAAATAATGACGGAAGAAAAACTACTGAATGAATAAAAATAACGAAATGCCAACAATGGCTATAGTTAATACGGGTTTTCGTGCTTAATTCAAAGTTTAGTGTATTTTTATGAAGTCCGCCAAATCTTTTTGATTTGGCTTTAAAACAAAAAAGATAAAACAAAATAAAAAGTTTTGGCTAAGTGCTTAATCGAAAGTTCACTACTTTTAATTCCCGTACTAACCATAGCCTAGACGTTGTACCCAATTTTGACCCGTCCTGAATAAAGGCTACATAATTTTAAACATTATGTATAGAAAT
>CBDTZS010000347.1:0-1788 GCA_965364955.1 uncultured Tenacibaculum sp.
TGGGGAAATACAGTGTCAGCCAAGAACACCATTACCGCGTGAGCGGTTTAGTTCAGTGTGCGCATTCAAGACATTAAGGTTAAAATATTTGCCATATGTTTTCTAATAAATCATTTCTATTATTTAATGGATAGATGACTAAATATATTGGCGCGTTATGTAAAGTCATACATAAAGTTGAACACAATAAAGCTTGCTGATAACTTACTAAATATATTATAAAAAATATGGAGCATGAAAGGTTATCATTGAAATTGTCGACGGTTTAACCCGAAATGCGCACTAATAAGCTGTTAGATTTATAAGCACTCTGCAATCAATTAAGGAAAGTTTGTGCACGAAAAAGCAATAGATAAAATCAAAGGTAAAATACTTGGAAGCCTCAAGCGTGTAGAAGTTGTTGATAATTGGCCTCAATACGAATCTTTCAAGAAACGTGTTGATAGTTTATCAACAGAGATAATAAAGCATAAATCAGAGTGGTTAACAGCTACGGACATATATTCAATTTATTATGACTTAGTATATGAGTTCATAATTAGTAAAGTAGAAAGTGAAAATAAGTTCTCAGGGCCTTTATCTGAACTATTGAGTGAAGAAGAGTTCCAATTACTCACGAGTACTCTAACTGATTTTTACCTTAGTGTACCAAGACAATATTCCTTTTTTCTCCCTCTCCCAAAAATTTCCAAAGACATTGAAAATGCGTCAATTTCGATTTCAGATTCTATCCATTTAGTATGTTTCAAAAAGAGTAGTGAAATCCCAGGCAGATACTTTACTGGACTGAGACAATTGTCCAATATATTTGAAATAAATAAGGTGTATTTAAAAATTGTTTTGGAAGGTTATTGTAATGACAGGCTAGAAAATAAGACGGTAAGAAGTGCCCTTTCAAGTTTTAAAATCCTCATCCAACAAGGACTTTCTACAGGCCTAATTAAACTAGTAGAAGATCAACCTGCGGACATGGGATTATTAGGGAGGTTAACACATTATCAAATACCAAAATCGAGTATCGTAAGTGTTGATGAGACAGACGAAATTAAAAGAGTTACTTCCACAGAACTTCCAATTGAAATAAGTAAATTTCTTAATAGTATTGATTTTAATTGGGAGAAGAAAAGCATCTCCAAATCCCTTGAAAAAGGTGTTTTTGAAGCTCCTATAGAGCATTATTGGAATCTTCCCAGCTTGTTGATTGCGTCTAAGGAGCCAGAATCGGAAAAAATAAAGAGAGCAATTGAGTGGTATTTTGATTCTAAAGCTAATGAAAATGAAACATTATCATTCTTACAAACATGCATAGGTTTAGAGTCATTATTAGGTGATACTGAATCAAATGGTAGCCTCACAGAAATTTTGGCTGATAGATGCGCTTATCTTATTAGTGAAGATATAAAAGGTCGTGAAATGATAAAAGAAAATTTTAAGGCTTTATATAAGGTCAGGTCAAAGCTAGTTCACGGTGTTAATATAACCTTGGAGCACGATCAGAAATGGTATAAAAATTGGGGTCAAACCATACTTCAATTTGCTATTACTAAGGAAATTAAGCACCTCAATCTGAAATAAACCTAACAAGATCAATCAAATTGAATTCAGTATACTGTCGTGTTTTTTGCAAGGACACGCAAAAAATCTCGCCAGTATACTTCACCGTTGTTGGTGGCGTTATCGATAAAAAATCTAATCCAAATTAGCTATTGCAGTTCAAACTCTAATTTCCGCTCTGTGGCCAGACTGTGTGAAAACTCAGCTAGTTATTTTCGTTATATAAATAGCATT
>CBDTZS010000348.1:0-1774 GCA_965364955.1 uncultured Tenacibaculum sp.
TTATCTAAGCGGGCTTGCCCCGCTTTTCTTTTGTTCTTTGTTTTCATAACTACAGATTTAATATTGTTTGTTTATCCTTGTTTAGTTCTGATAAGAGAAACATTAACCCTTTTTTTGATGCTCTATTTGTTTTATTTAGATTTTTCAATTGTTTAGAAATATATTTCTCCTGGTCTTTTAAAGTTTCTTCTAAAGTTAGTTTCCCTTTTTCACCCCAACATAAAGTTGAAACGCCACATAAAACACTTAAACCGTCTTTTCCTTCTGTTATTTTCAGAATTGAATCACCAGAACCTATTTCAAAAATCACATTCATAATTCTACAGGTTTATTAATATTCGTTTACTTAAATTTTAGCATAAAAAAAATCAACACTGCTAGGTGTTGATATGTGGTAAGTAATATTTTAATTTAACGATTTTGTGTATGGTTAGTGGCGTGTTAAAAAACTGTGGCTTTCGCTTAAGCTCTAAATTTCTTAAAAGGAAGAACCTTTAGTTTGGCATTTTTTAGCCATTAATTATACAGATTGTTATAAGCCGTTTTTATTTTTTTGATTCAAGTAATTTTTCAATTTTGTATAACCTTTTTTCTATTAATTTTAACCTTTCAATTTCTTTTTGTTGCTGTATAGTATATAGTGTTAACTCTTCAATTTTTTGCAATAATTTAGAATCCATTTCACCTAAAAAGAAACCTTCTTTTTCTACTTCCTCTGCACTTGGAATATCTTTTAAATGACCTTTTTCCTTAATGTGATTTTCAACTTCCTTTAGAGTTGGTAATTTATAGTCATCGTAAAAGACAAAATCTGACCAACCATTAGCTTCTACTTTTATTTCTCTCGCTCCTATTGAACCTTCTACAGCTAACTTGTGACTTCCTGTTGTAGTTGTTCCTATTCCAACATTTCCATTAGAAAAATTAACGTCGCCGTTTGCGCTTATTTGCATAGCATATTTAGACAAAATATTTCCATTTACTACAAATCTGAGATAACCTCCAGATGCATTGGCTTGAATATAATTTGCGGAATTTCTTCCTAATTGTAAGTGATGTGCAAATAATCTAGATTTCCCTAAACTTGTTTCAACAGATAAAAAGTCTTTAAGTATAACATTTCCTTCTATTTGTAATTTGGCAGATGGGGTTGTTGTTCCAATACCTACATTTCCATTCTGGTCAATACGCATTCTTTCAACAGCATTGTTTGCGTTTTGTTCATTAGTTCCAAATGCTAATTGCCCCCTTCTACCATAAAGATCTGCAGCTATTGCTTTAATATAAGAACTTATATGTGGGCCATCTAAATCACTATTAAAAAATTGAATTTCTCCTAATAATTGATTAGGAGCAGCATTGATATCTTTATTTGACAGTCTAATAATTGGAGGATTTAAGCCATTAGTTTGTCCACTTGCTACTTCTAGTATTTCATGTGGATTTGTTGTTCCTATTCCAACATTTCCGTTAGACAATTCGGTAATTTGTGCCTTCATCCCAAAAACAATTCCAAGTAGGGACGTTAATAATGTTATTTTCTTCATCTATAATTTATTTTTCAGTTTTGTTCGTATGGCTTATAACTGCTTATATGCAAACAAATATATTGCTTATCCAGTTGATTTTTCTGGATAACACAACATTTTATTTTACTTACCAGAATTATGTCAATGAACTTTTTTTAGCTTTTTAGTAGAGTTGAATAACTACAGTTTGATTAATATTCGTTTACTTAAATTTTGACATAAAAAAATCAACACTGGTTAGGTGT
>CBDTZS010000349.1:0-1768 GCA_965364955.1 uncultured Tenacibaculum sp.
TTAAACACTAGCGCAGTATAAATTTTACTTTTACCAAAAGAAACAGCAACACGCATTCCTTTTTTAAGGAATGAATATTCTGCTTCGTTTACAGAATATGTAAACGTTTTTTGCAGTGGAATGGGTAATATGACGTCGATGAAATATGTCAAAAATTATTATTTTTTACGATAAAAGGAATAGGTTTTGGTGGTGGCGGTAATTTTGGAGATGTAACATCTTCAAAAAACTCAGAATCATTTAGTAATAATATTTGTAGCGGATATTTATTTTTTAAAGAATCTATATTTTGTTTTTGAAATTTTTTGATAAAATTAAAATATGATATTGAAATTGTATCCAAATTATTAGATAATTTTTCAATTGATTTTTTTGTTAAATCATCATAGTTAAGATAAATTATACTTTTATCAGGGCTATCCGCATACTCTGGGTTTTTACCTCCATTTAAAAATTGTTTATTCAATAATTTACCAAAATTAGTAACCTCAAGTACTCCACTCAAACCATAGTTATGATTAAAATATGTTGTGTCACGTTTAAAATTATATTTTATATCAATTATATTTTTAGATTTGGGACAAAAAATTAGACTTCTACAAAAAACAACATAAAGCAAATTAATAGGTATATCATTAAGTTCTGTTCTAATAAATTGATTTTTATATTCTATCTCTTTACAATATTTATTGTTCCTTATTTTTTCAATTGTATCAATTGAAAAAACAAAAGTAGAGACTGTATTTTTTTGAGTAGGAAAAACGTCTTTCATTGTTAAAACTCTTTCTTTTGGAGTTTTAGCACAAGAAACTATCAGTAATAATAGAATAGGTATTGTATACGTTTTTAACTTTTTCATCTAATATCAAAACTACACAAAAATCACTACATTGTAAATAGAAAAATCAATGTATTTATGAAGTCATTAGAGTGGAAAACGAAAGGAGAATTTATTAAAGTTAGCAAGCATAGTCTTTTTGTTATTGATGAAGGAAATTCGGAAAACACCTTGGTTATTTTACACGGATATCCCACTTCTTCTTACGACTATTATAAAGCCCTACCCTATTTAACCAAACAATACCGAGTAATTATTCATGATCATTTAGGTTTTGGTTTTTCTGATAAACCTTTAAACTATTCATATTCTCTAATTGAACAAGCAGATATGGCGTTACTTTTATGGGAAAAACTAGCGCTACAAAACGTAACATTATTAGCGCACGATTATGGTACAAGTATAGCTACTGAAATTATTGCAAGAAATAATCAAAGTCAATTAAATATTAATATAGAAAAACTGATTCTTAGCAACGGAAGTATGCATATTGAGTTGGCTAAACTAAGAACGATTCAGAAATTATTAAAGAATAAAATTACAGGAAAATGGGTTGCTAAATTAGCCAATCAAGCTATTTTTAATAGAAATATCAAAAATATTTATTTTGATAGTTCTAAAATTTCTCAAGAGGAACTAGATGAAATGTGGTTTCAAATTAATTACAACAACGGAAGAAGCGTTATTCATTTATTAAGTAATTATATAAACGAACGTTACTTTTTCTGGCACCGTTGGATTGGTGCTTTAACACAAACTAAAATTGAAACAAAAATTGTGTGGGCTACTCACGACCCTATTGCTATAAAAGCTATCGCTGAGCAACTTCACAAAGAAATACCTAATAACGAATTGTATTGGTTAAAAAACACAGGGCATTTCCCTATGTTAGAAAACCCAAAAGAATGGTCTAATTACGTTTTAAAATAA
>CBDTZS010000350.1:0-1767 GCA_965364955.1 uncultured Tenacibaculum sp.
GGAGAATAATTAACATTTAATCTGTAGGTTTTCAGATCCTAAAAACTGAAAAGTTCATTGACATAATTGTGGTAAGTAAAAAAGATGTAATTTTGAATTATTAAGTACCTTTATTCAGCATATCCCTCTCATTGGGTTGTATATGCTGAATAAAGGTCAGTATATAAATAAGTTACCACACATTAGACAGAACCATTGAAAATTGACAAACCACATATCAAATTACATAAAATTGAAGATCAGCTTGTACTTGATATTGACACGTGGGAATTGAAAGATATTATTGAAGATTATTTACGTGAGGAATGTGATATCGATTATGAAAATTATCACGATTTGAATCCTGAATTAACGAAAACCAATTATGAAAGTTATCGCCTATTCTTTTCAGGAAGTTATTCAGAAAACCAAATTGCAGATGTTCTGAAAAAATACTCGAATAAGGAATTAATTGAAATTGTTGAATTCCAAAGGTCGCAAGCTAATGGAAGATTTTATTGTGAATGTTGCGGATATAACACGCTGAATGAAAAACCAAACGGAACTTATCAAATTTGCAACACTTGTTTTTGGGAAGATGACCCTATTCAGTCTGAAGACCAAAATTATGAAGGAGGAGCAAATAGAGTTTCATTAAATCAAGCCAAAAGGAATTTTGCTGAATTTGGAGCTTGTGAAAGAGATATGATTAAAAACGTGAATAAAGTACATAACGCTGACATTAGAAATCCTAAACATAAAATAGAATAAAAACGTGTGGTAACACGGTATAAAAAACATAGGGCATTTGTGCTAAACCGAAAGGTCTGTGCATATTAACAAAGTCCGCTAAATATAAAATTTGGCGTTTAAAAAAGAAAAGATAAAAGCAAAATATTTATATTTAGCTAAGTAATAAACCGAAACGATAGTGCTTATCACCTGCCCTACGTTTCTTATCCTAAACGTTGTGCGTCATTTAAAAACTACCTAGATGAATAGAAAATTACCGATTTTAATGTTAGTTTTTAGTATTTTAATTAGCTCGTGCGGACAGAAAAAGAAAACCGAACAAAAGGAACAAATAACAGAAGAATTAGAACCACTTGGAATGATTAAACTCTATAAGAATATTGACAGTAAATTACATTATTGGGAAACTTGGGATAAAGACACTAAAACGGGAATTGTTCATTGGGGGGAAATCGGAAGTAAAGGTCTGAATAAAGAAATTAAATCTGGACTTTTCGAAAATTACGCGACTAAAATCCGAAAGGAAATGGAACAAAAAATAAAAGAAGAATATTCAGAATTTGATAATGAAAATTATGCTTTTTTAGAAATTGAGTACAAAATAGACGGATTTGGAACGGAGGAAGATTTAGATAAAAGACATAGACTAGAAGGCCAAATGGACGAGATTTTGGGTTGGACTGGACTTGGACATACTGACGGCGGAAGTATTGGAAGCGGAACAATGGAGGTTGGCTGTATGGTAGTTGACTTTGAAGTTGCAAAAAAAGTCGTGGAAGAAAGTTTAAAAAATACCGAGTTTGAGAATTACACTAGGATTTTCAATATTGGAACTGAATAAAAAAACGAACGCACAACACCGTATAAAAATAATTGCGGTTTAGTGCTTAATCAAAAGGTCGTTACGTGTTTGTAACGTCTGATTTTCCTTCGGAAAATCCTCGCGTACAAACCCGCAACTATTCTTATACATAAACGTCAGCGGTCATAACACCAAACTGACACAGAATAACAAAAAAACTAATAATAAAATCT
>CBDTZS010000351.1:0-1764 GCA_965364955.1 uncultured Tenacibaculum sp.
TTTGAAATAAATTATTAAAATGAGTTTCTATTATTAACGAGATAGTAGGATTTTTCTTTACTATTATTTTTTTATCTATTTTACATCCTGAGAAACTTTCAAAAGGATTCCACCCTGAAAGCAACATCTAACCCTTTATTCACAAAAAAAACTTAGATATTATTCTAATAATAATTTTGTCAATCTCCGCTAAATGAAAACATAAAACTTCTGAAGAATGAATTAAAACCTGATTCAACTTAGGTAAACAAAATAGAGATAACTACTCCTAAGGTGCTATAAAATGAATTATTTAGGTTTAAAAACTAGTTAGTGATATATATTTAAGTGTAAGACAATTTCAAGGGAGAATAAAAAAATGACAGAACCTAGTCTTAAAAATTTTAAAAAGTATTGCTATACCTAAAGTAAAAGAGTTGTTAAAAAAAAACTATGATAATACTATTGCTGTAGCTTCTAAAGCTATATATAATACTACTCGATTTACAGGAAAGGAAAAAACAACAAAAATATTATTTTAAAATAAAAGAGCCTGACTTTATAAAGTCAGGCTCCTTTATTTTTTATGCGACTCCCAAAATTCTTTGTAAAGGAATAATAGTAGCTTTTTTTAAGATTACTGATTTATCAGTCAATGCCCAAATAGTAGTTTCTACCATTTTTAAACCCGTATCATCTACAAAGGTTATTTTTACTTTTCCTCTTTCTAAATTACCAAGAGCTAAAGCTCTTTTTAAATCTAAAAATCGATTAAGCTGATCATTTTTCTTTCCTAAAACTTCGGTTTTTGAAAAAGTTAAGAATTTAATTTGTTCTTTTTCAATAATTTGAATATTGTTAACTGTGTTCATATAATTGGGGAATTATTAGGTTACTATTTACTTACACATATATCACAAAAATAAATAATTATTTATGAATATAAGGTTATTTTAACTAAATAAAAGAATCATTACTTAATTTCATTAAAAACAACTAAATATAAATCAATAAAAAACACTATAACAATAGTAAAACCTAATTATTTACGTTTTTTTAAACATCAATATTTGTTAAAACATTTTTAAAAGCATTTCCTTATTTTTACAAAATGAAATATATGTTTGTTTTTTTGTTTTTTATCTCCTTTTTTGTTCAATCGCAGCAATTACCTATAGGTTTTTCATATGTAAATGATATAGCTCCTACTATAAAACAAGAACTAAGATATTGTTCTAACAATAACTTCATAGGCACCTCTATAAATGGTTATGAAGAAAAAGTACTTATTATCACTACACAAGCGGCGAATGCATTAAAAAAAGCACAGGCTGAATTATTAAAAAAAGAATTAAGTCTTAAAATATTTGATGCATATCGCCCACAAGCAGCTGTGAATCATTTTGTGAAATGGGCCCGTATTAATAATGATACATTAATGAAACAGCAATACTACCCTAACATACACAAAAGACAATTATTTAAACAAGGTTATATTTCATCTAGATCGGGTCACTCTCGTGGTAGTACGGTAGATTTAACAATAATTAACTTAAAAACAAATGATGAATTAGATATGGGGAGTCCGTATGATTTCTTTGGAATCATTTCTCATATCACTTATCAAAAATTAACAAAAAAACAAAAAGAAAACAGACAGTTATTACAGGTTATAATGCGAAAAAATGGCTTTAGACCCTACCCTAACGAGTGGTGGCATTTTACTTTACGAAACGAACCTTTTCCGAAGACTTACTATAACTTTCCTGTTAAATAATTTTTAGT
>CBDTZS010000352.1:0-1722 GCA_965364955.1 uncultured Tenacibaculum sp.
TATCTGAAACATCCACATCACCTGCAAACTAAATACATGCTCCCCAGGGCAGCTTCATAATTTCAGATGCATATTTAAAAGCATAAACGGCATCACTATAACCAGTATCCTTGGTAAACGAAGTTAATACATTACCTGTTTTAGATTCGAATACAATACCTATTTGTATCCCTGCTTTTAAAATAACTGTTGCTTCTGATGGTGTAATCACTTTCCAATGATCTCCTTCTGGCGCATAATAGCGAAATACTATTTTAATTCCTTTTGAGACAAAACAATCTATTTCACTGGTTATGTTTGTTGGTGTGTCTACTATTTCAATACCCATTTTTTTTAGTTTTTATTATTAATTCAGTTTTAATCAACTAGAAACATTAGCCTTACACATGCTTCTTGACTAATTTATAAATTAGTTACTTCTTTATTCTTTTTGTTTCCGTAAGCGCCTATAAAACGGATAAGAGTGTTCCTTATAAATAGAAAAACGCAACTAAAAAACTTAGTTGCGTAAAATTTAAAATAAATAAACTTGTATTTGCTTACTAATACTATCTTTTAATACCAATAGCTTACCAATTCAAAGTATATTTTGCTTCGTAATCTTTGTTGGTTGTACTATAACCATAAACTCCCCAATAATTCTCGTAAGTACCTGCCCCTGTTGGTTTGGTATCTTCATCAAACATTTCAAAAATAAAACAAGGAATTTTAATACCTGCTTGACGCGGTGTTCCATTTCCACTTGTACAATGATTAATTAAATTTTGATTAAACGTTTGTGCATTCAAATTTGTGGCAGAAGGATATGTAGCTACTGGACCAGTTGGCCAACCTGCTTCTCCTATTACAATAGGTAAATCACCATAATTGTTATTCCCTAAAGCTACATACAAAGCATCATACATAGCATCAAAAATATTTTTGTAGGTATATTTCCCGTCTGTAACCCAAACACTTGGATCTTTATCTGCCGTAAAAAGGCAATAATCTAAAGAAATACTTGGTTGATTATTTTGAGTTATAAAAGGATACACATTTATCATAAAAACCGAATCATCTGCTTTTAAAATAGCACATACATCTAATATGATGCTTTTAAGTCCACTATTAAATGATCCTGCTGAAGGTGGGTACGAATCTCCCATGATAGCATAATTAAAAGGAACAGTTACTTTAGTAGCAAGTCCTTTTGTTTTAATTGCCGTTTTAATATTTGTTAATGCATCTACCAAATATGGTGAATATGCATTATTCCACCAACTACCTAAAGGTTCATTTCCAACACAAATCATAGGAATTGTAGCTGCGTTATCTGATAATACTGCTATTATGGCATTTATAGTAGTTGCATCATTATTCGCACATAGTTCTAAATCACCGTTAGGCACATCTACCAAAACTTGTAATCCTTCATTGGCAAAAGCACTAATACAATCTGATTGATTATAAGTAAACATTTTAACAACTCCTACACCTGTTGCGCTGATTTGTTTTGCTGCCGGTTTTGCATTTATTTTCTTTGCTGAACTTTGAAACGTATTACTAAAGTTTACTCCTACTGT
Source organism: uncultured Tenacibaculum sp. (assembly GCA_965364955.1). Lineage (GTDB taxonomy): Bacteria > Bacteroidota > Bacteroidia > Flavobacteriales > Flavobacteriaceae > Polaribacter. The sequence continues at coordinate 1,563 of CBDTZS010000352.1, forward strand.
AGTATTAAAAATTGAATTACTCATAAATAATTAGCTTTTTGAATTTTGCCTACTCTTACTAGTTTTCGGCTTCCCTTAGTTTGATTATCAAATTTTATAATGACTTGTTATCAAATTTACATACTAACTATGTAGCTTGTCTTTTAATTTCTTTAAGCGT
>CBDTZS010000353.1:0-1722 GCA_965364955.1 uncultured Tenacibaculum sp.
GCGTTAAGAAATTATCGATCATTGCTTTTACACGAATCCAAGTATTTTTATTATTTGGCTCAAAAACAAATTGCTCAGTTGCTTTTCTAATTGACTCTTCAGCCATATTAAAGAAACGTCTAGTAGAAATATATCTCCATTCGTTATCATTACCCGCTAAAGTCCTTGCTCCCCAAACCAATACGCCTTTTCCTGTAAATGTTCTAATTGCATTGATAGATTTTCCTGCTACAACATCTACATTCAAATTTTGTTGATCATCATGAGAGATTTGTAATGTTGGCTTAATCACATAATTTAATCCAACATTTGCTGGTGCTTTCCAAACTCCTCTATTAGTATCTACACGCGCATAAACCCCTGCCATTGCAGAAGATGGAGGTAATATCATTGGCATTGCATTTATTTCTGCTTTTACAGTATTGTATGCCGCATTATCCATTAACTCTATATCTTTTAATGTTAACCCATGCAAACTACCATTGTCCGTATCTTGTCCTATTGCAGCCGTTAAGCTGGTTAATAACCCAGGGTTGTTGATAATATTTGCAACAGCCTGAATCTTTGTTTCTAATATTGAAGTTCCTCCTCCATCTAACGTCGATGAAGCTAAATTACTTGCTGATACTGCTACTGCTTGAGTAGATGGATCCGTAGCATCGCTTTTTACACCATTTACATCAGAAATTAACGTAGTAATAATTGCAATTGATGCTTCTAAGTTATCTGCATCACTTTTGACATTTATCGCTTCAGTTGATAATTGATCATCTATTGCTTTTTGAGAATTCCTTGCTACTAATAAAGCCTGTGTACTTTCTTTTTTTACATTATCTAAAGCAGATAAAATAACATCCAATTGGTTTACAACAACATCGGATGCGTTTTTGGCTTCAGCTGCTGTTAATGCATTTGTAACAACTAATGTAGATACATTTAAATCGGTAATTAATACCGGCACATTTGTTAGAATACTATTAATACTCGTTAAACTATTATTTGCTCCTTCAACTGCTTCATTGGTTGCGTTTGCTAGTTCAGAATTATGAATAATTGCTACTTTAGATTCGTCATAATGATAATCTAAAATGGTTTCTAAAAACGGATAATATGCAGCTCCATATTTTATATAATTTTTACCATTTGAAATCTTATTCCTTAAATCATCTACTGGAGTTTTATTTTCGTCATCGTCGGTTTCTGTGTCTATAATGGTAAACCTATCCTGTAACTCATTACATTGCGTCAATGCATCATTATACAGAGCAAAAAAGTCATCTGTATTTCCCATATTTGTCGCATCTGGAAAAAGTAATAAGGTAGGTTCATCTTCTTTACGAATTTTAGCCAATCCTTTATCTAAATCTGCTTTACTTACCAGTGTAGGTGGACTTAATGCTACTCCATACTGGTCTACAGATACAATATAACAAGGACCTCCTCCATTCGCAAAATACATTTGTAATGAATAATACATTAAAAATGGCTTTGCATTACTTGGTTTACTTATCAAGTATGATCTCTCTATAGCCCCATTTACTCTTTTATCATCTATTTTCACATCAATAGAATCCTCTTTGAGAGGTTTTCCAAAATATGTTTCATACTCTAAAAGAGATGTTATTCTAGTTGGAACTAGAGATAGCGTATTTCCATTCTTTTTTTCCGCCTTTTCTGTATATCCAATAAAAGCTGGAATTGCTGTTTCTACTTGAGCTACTG
>CBDTZS010000354.1:0-1719 GCA_965364955.1 uncultured Tenacibaculum sp.
AAGATGCTCCTATCATTTTAGCTTGTTCTAACAACAATCAGGCAGTTACCAATATTATTGATAGTTTTATCAACTCTGAAAGTACTTTGGAAGATTTATCAAATCGTTGGATTCCTGATTTTAACGGATATGCTACCTATTTGCCCTCAAATTCTAAAAATGAAAAAGCGTTAAAAAACATCAACTTCTTAAAAGGAAATATGTTTGGTAATGAAGGTACTTTATGCAACTTAGAAGATGAGAAATATATACATGAAGCCGAATATTACTTTTTAACCAATTACTGTAATTACTTTAATACTGAAACAAATTCTTTAGAAGATGTTTGCGATCATTTACAAGATGAAATCATCACAATTCAAAATACCTTAATTGATGGTGTTGAGTTTTCAAGTGATTATATCAATTCTATAAATTACATCAATAACATACTTTTAAATGAAGCCGATTATATTCAAAAAGACGCCTTTAAAATTAGCACTCTTAAAGAGTGGAGAACAATAACTACCTCATTAAAATCAGCAGTAAAGCAATCAGATTTTATAGAAAAAGTAAAAAAACACTTTAAAACTGATGCAGATACTTCAAGTAATAATTCTGATTGGATTTTTAAAATCACTGAAGAAACAATTGCTAGTAACGAAAAAACAATTGTCTTTATTAAAGAATGTATTGCTAATTTAAATTTAGCATTACAAGCAAACTTAAGATTAAAAAACTGGAAGTCTGAAAATAAAATTAAAGGTTTTCCTTTTGTTTCAGAAGAACAAATGTGGAATAATGAGTATGAGAAAATAAATTCTAACGATACTTCTCAACGTTTTTTTTATGATGAGTTAGACATGGAACTTCGTCATAAAGCTTTTCTACTCGCTGTTCATTACTGGGAAGCACGTTGGTTACTTGCAACAAAAGACGCCCTTGAAAATAATACAGAAAAAGGAACTGGAGAAAATGCCATTAAAAACAAATGGAAACGCAGGGCAATGTTAACACCTTGTTTTGTTGCTACTTTTTATATGGCTCCAAGTCATTTTTTATACAGCCAATTTCAAGGAGAAGATGAAAACGGAAAACCTATTTTCGAATACCTCCCTTTATACAATTTCTTAGATCTTTTAATTATCGATGAAGCAGGCCAAGTAACACCCGAAGTTAGTATCCCTGTATTTTCTTTAGCTCAAAAAGCCTTTGTAGTAGGAGATTTAAAACAAATTGAGCCCATTTGGTCTATTCCTTCTAAAATTGACATTGGTAATTTGACGAGTCTTAATATGCTAAAAAATGAAAATGATGGAGACTATTTAGATAAAATGGGATTCTTAGCGTCGAGTGGTAGCATTATGAAAATGGCTCAAAATGCCTGTGAATTCGAAACCCCTTTAGCGGCAGAAAAAGAACAAGGTTTAGTTTTATTAGAGCACAGAAGATGTAATGATGAAATTATTAGTTTTTGCAATGAACTAGCCTATAATGGTATTTTAAAACCCATGAAAGGAAAAGCGAAAGACACCCAAGTTTTCCCTTCAATGATGGCTTATCATATAGAAGGTTTTAGTGAACGTAAATTTAACAGTCGTTGTAATATAAACGAGGTAAATGCTATTATATCTTGGCTACAGCAAAATAAAGAAAAAATACAAGAAGCGTATAATGTTGATACCATTGAAAGTGTTTTAGGTATTATTACGCCGTTTGCTAGTCAGAAAGGAGAATTAT
>CBDTZS010000355.1:0-1703 GCA_965364955.1 uncultured Tenacibaculum sp.
ATTAGTAACTATTCACGTTATATACGTGTAAATCTTTCCATATTTAAAAGAAAATATATAAAATTCAAAAAATAAAATTAATATTTATGTAAACCTATTTTTAAATAATAGGTTATATTTTTCTGTAAAAATGAAATTTTAAACTGTAAAAGTTTAAATAAAATAAGATACTAAAAATAAAAGCTAGACGCATCATATCTATGTATATCTTATAATATTTAAAAATTAAAATTAAATATCTGTTTAAGCCAATTATTAAATAATTGGTTACATCTTTACTTCTAAAATAAAATTTTAAACTGTAATAAGTTTGAATAAAATAAAGTCCTAAAAATAAAAACTAAACGCATCTAATATTTATTGATTGCAATACTTTAAAACAAAAATAAAATATAAAATGCAATAGAAGACCTAAAAACGAAACTAGAAACATCATAATGGAGCCTATGTTAACATACGCTGTAAAAGTTCTTTAAGCCAATTATTTAATAATTGGTTATCTTTTTCTTTTCTGACAAGAGATTTATTGCTTGCAATGTTTAATTGTAATTAATGAAGTGTCTAAGTACATATTAAATTTATTTTTTACGAGAGTGGAGCTTTAACATACATGTCTTACATATAATGTAAGTGAAGTATCTTCATACTTTAAGTTGTATCAAACTTAAATAAGACAAAGTCCTAAAAATAAAAGCTAAACGCCTCATTGTATATTACTTGCAATACTTTAAAATAGAATCAAAGTATAAAAATAAATAAAATTATACAAATATATAATTAAACCTATTATTTTATAATAGGCTACGTTTTTTCTTCTTACAAGAGTGTATAATACATGTAATGTTTAATTATTATTAATGAAGTATCTTAATATTTAATATAAATATATCATACGTACTTCGTACATTTATTTAATCTATTGGTTACTTAAAATTTTATGTTGTATTAAACTTAAATAAAACAAAGTTCTAAAAATAAAAGCTAATCGCATCATCTTATACTATTTAAATTTTGTACTGAACCAATTATTAAATAATTGGCTACGATTTTAAATCGTTTTTATTTTAAAAATAAGTACTTATAATTTTAGGTATAAATAATTTTTATAATTTACAGTAGATCTAGTATTGATTTAATCAATATTTTATAATCTTTAAATTTTGTCTTAAACCAATTATTAAATAATTGGCTACGTTTTTACATACTAAGTCTACTGTAAAATAATAAATTATAGTTTTTAAAATATTTTTGGAATACGAATGTTACATTTTTGTATAGACCTAGTATTGATGTTAGGAGAATATACTAACTATCTTATGTTATACTAAAGTAGAAGTAGAAGAAAGTTTTTCCGAATTTCCACTTTTTAAAAAACGTACGCGCATTTTTATGTTATTTATAGGATAAAAAAAATTATATTTCAATACTAGATCTAGCCGGAAAATAAAATTGTGTCCTTGGAAGTCTGTTGACAAAAAAATTAACTTTTTTGACCTCCGATAAATTTATGTTTTAAAAAAACAGCGATTTTTGAAAAGTCGAGATGTCGAAATTTTATAAATTATCTACTTTACAGTAGACCTAGTATTGAAATTCGAGTATTTTATTTTAAAGTTGCTAATTTGGAGCCATTTCTATTCAAAAAATGAGTACTTATAATTTTAGGTATAAATAATTTTTATAATTTACAGTAGATCTAGTAT
>CBDTZS010000356.1:0-1679 GCA_965364955.1 uncultured Tenacibaculum sp.
ATTTTTTAGGACCTTCATGCAGTCCGTAGGTACATTCTGCACATACTTTGCCTGACTCATATACTTCATTTTGGCAATAACACTTTTTACATGAACAGGGAAATTTCTCAAGTTCAATCATGCTATGAAATATAATTCTCATATGATTTTATCTTTGAATTTTGGGAAGGATGAAAATATAAAAAAGATCAGAATCATTTTTAGCAGGCACAGACAATACTACTTTAGGTATTATTTCATAAACAGGTTGATTAGAATCTATACTAAAAAGTGAATATAAATGGAGAAAAATAATATAACAAAAAATTTTTGTATAGGCACTTATCTTACAAGCCGTTTAGAACAATTAGGAGTTACTCATCTTTTTGCGGTTCCCGGAGATTACACTAGTGAATTACTTGAAATAATTAATGAAGAAAGTAAAATTGAATATGTTGGTACATGTAACGAACTAAATGCAGGATATGCAGCAGACGGTTATGCTCGTGTTCATGGCATTGGAGCAGTGTCCGTAACCAGTGGTGTTGGAGCATTTAGTTTACTCAACGCAGTTGGTGGTTCATATGTAGAATCATATCCAGTTGTTGTAATAATAGGAACACCAAGCAATACAAGCAAACTTTTAGAATTAAACGCAGGAAAAAGATTTCATCATCAAATAAACGCGACAAATACAAACAAAGCGGTTTATAGAGATGTGACTGTTACACAAGAGAGTATTTCAGATCCTTTATTGGCCCCGTGGCAAATAGATCATGCCCTTGTAAACTGTATTAGTTATCGTCTACCTGTACTTTTAGAAATTGCTTCAGATTGTTATCATCTTCCATGTAGGGCACCTATAGGAAAACTAGAGCCAGTTTCACTACACATGTCATATGCAGAACTAAAAAGAAATTATAATGATAAATATACAACGGAAATATCTAATTCGATATACAGTGCTGTAAAGGCAACTTATGAAAAATTATGTATGGCAAAAAATCCTGTATTGTGGCTAGGTCATGAAATTACAATCTATAATCTTCATGACAAAATCAAAAAACTATTAAATTTAACTAATATTCCGTTTATCACCAGTCTACTTGGTAAATCAGTGTTATCAGAAGATACATCAAACTTTGCAGGTGTATATGAAGGAACATTCACAAATTTATGTACCAGCCAATATGCAAACAACTCTGATTGCATTATTAGTATAGGTGTGTGGAACACGGATATCAATACTCTGGGAGATAAAACTACGCGTACTGAAAAACCAGCAACTGTTTTTGCTTCTCGTGATGTTGTTAGAATCGATGAAGATATATTTGTAAATGTGTCCCTTGAGAATTTTCTTGATGTATTAATTGAAATGATTGAAAATAAGGGATATTCCCATAATGTTGGTACTGTACCATTATTACCTGATCTAAAAATTCCTCAACCTTCCGAATTAATTACATATGATAATTTTTTTGCTGTTCTCAATAATTATCTTGATAAAAAACACCTAATTGTATCTGACATGGGATTATCTTCGATAGGTGGTTCTGAAGTTCTGCATATTAGTAAACAACAAGGATACCACATTCAAGGATTATGGGCTTCTATTGGTTGGTCTGTACCTGCAGGACTGGGAATGTCATTTCTTCCAGACCATAGAACTATTGTAATTGTGGGTGACGGTGCTTTCAAGA
>CBDTZS010000357.1:0-1678 GCA_965364955.1 uncultured Tenacibaculum sp.
GAGCATCCTTCATCATTGCATCTCTCTCTGCGCGCGCTTCTTTTAATAAACGTTCGTTATCTGCTTGTAAGTTTTGAATGTCTTTACGAGCACTCTCTGCCTGATCTAATGCACTTTGAATACCTTCTTCTCTTTCATCTAAAGAGCTTAAAATAGGTTTCCAAGCAAATTTCCCTAGTAAAAATAATAAAACAAGTAAGATTACTGCTTGCATAGCAAATAATCCGATTGGAAAATCATTAAAAATATCCATAATACTTAAATTGTCTTTTGTTGTTTAATTTGAAAAACACTTCTGCAACCAACCGTTGCAGAAAGTGTTTTTGTTCTTTTTTGAGTAGGAATTATTTTCCTAAAAGTAAAGCACCAAATGCTAAACCTTCTAATAATGCTCCGATAATGATCATCGCTGTTTGGATTTTTCCAGCAGCCTCAGGTTGACGAGCAATACCTTCCATTGCTTTTCCACCAATTTGACCTAGTCCGATACCTCCACCGATTACGATTAATCCTGCTCCAATTAAATTGTACATACTATTTATATTAAATTAAACAAAAATTCAAATTCTTTAATGACTCGCGTCTGCGTGGTCATGTTCTTCTACTGCCATACCAATAAATAAAGCAGAAAGCATTGTAAAAATAAATGCTTGTAAAAAAGCTACTAACAATTCAATAACAGTTAAGAATAATGTTAACAAGAATGAAATCCCTGTTGCTCCAACTGTTCCAAATTCTGCTTTTAACAACACCATAAGTGCTGCAATACCCATTACTACCGAGTGACCTGCTGTAATATTTGCAAATAAACGAACTAATAATGAAAATGGTTTAATTAATAAGAACCCTGCTAACTCTAAAACAGCTAACACTGGTCTTAAAAGCTTTGGTACACCTGGCATCCATAATGTATGTGCCCAAAAATCTTTTGTTCCACTACTAATATAAACGACTAAAGTAAATAAAGCTAAACATACCGTTACGGCTATTTGCCCTGTTATATTAAAACCTAAAGGAGTTAACCCTAATAAATTTGATATCCAAATAAAGAAAAACACCGTTAATAAATAAGGCATAAACTTCTTATATTTTTTCTCTCCAATATTAGGTCTTGCAATTTCATCTCTTACATACAAAACTAAAGGCTCTAAGAAACGACCTACTCCTGTAGGAATAGCACCTTTTTTATACCCTTTCGCCAAAGAACTGAATCCTAAAACCATTAATAAGCCTGCGAACAGAATACCAAAAACGCTTTTTGTAATAGAAAAATCTAATACGGTATGTGCATTTGTTGCATGGTGAGTTTCATCGAAAGCAACATTTGTTGCTCCTTCGTTTAACTCGTATATTTTACTGTGAATTTTCGTTAGCTTAACACCACCCTTTTCAACAATAACGTGACCGTCATCATTATGATGAAAACTTGAAGACATAAAAGTTTTCAAACCTTTACTTGTCCAAACAATCACTGGCAACGGAAAACCAACATGTTTTTTCTCCCCTGCATCGTTTGTATACGAAAACAACGAGAAATCATGCGAATCTGCTAAGTGATGCTTTATGTAGTCTTTAATTTCTTCTTTGGTGTCTACTTTTCCACCATTGTTTTTTGAAGATTGCTCGTCTCCTCCATTAGCAAACACTCCAAAAGAAGTAAAAACTAATGCTAAAACTG
>CBDTZS010000358.1:0-1677 GCA_965364955.1 uncultured Tenacibaculum sp.
CAACAGGGATTGTCCAACGGTCTTTTTTATCAACGTAGTTATTCCAAGCAGATTTATTATGTTTTACTATATCCATTTAAATAAGGTTAATTATTAATTTCAAAACTATTAATTAATTATGTTTAAATCAAGCAACTATGAAGATCGTCTATGGCAGCAATTTTTGTCTTACCATAGCCTTTAACAATTTCATCTCCTACTTTGTCAATTAAAACAGCAACGAACTGATTATCAACCTCTTCAAATTTTAAATACTTAAAACTAGTCTCTGTACTATTTTCTTTTAATAAATTCATTACCAGACTACCTTTTATAAACAACTGAACCCCTAATACTTTTCAATTCTCCTAAAGCATTTTTATTAAGAAATGGTTCACTTGAATTAAATTTCAGTGTTTCTCCGTCAAACTCAACTTTAAGGAATACAGTATTACCACCAATCTCAAGAGATAACAATGTGTTTTCTAAATTAACACTCCATTTCCCGGTAACTATTGTTATATCATTTCCGCTTGTGCAGCTATAAAAATTTGTGCTTTCATTGAATGTGTACCTATTGTTTTCTACATAAAATGTTTGGTCATCGTTTAATTTAAAAATTGAATACCTACATAGCAACTCATCTAAAAGTTCTTTAGAGTTCGTTCCATTCTCATTCACATCAAATAAAGGCTCATTTGCTATGAAACTGATCGAATTCCATATTCCTGAAATATCCGTTGAAATCGGTTCATCTATTTCGTTACTAGAGCAAGATGCTAATGTTAGTACTAAAACCCACAGGTAAAATTTTTGTATAGTTTGCTTTTTCATAATTGTTATATTATGAAGCAAAAATAAATCTATTACTTTGGTTTAGTGTTCGCATTTATAAATCAGAACAAATTTGGTTTTAAGAAAGGACAAGGAGTTTTATATACTTTTACACAATACAACTATGCACCAGATTTTAAATATTGTAAAGGTGTCATTCCTGTTTCTTTTTTGAAAAAGGTATTAAAAACTGTTTTCGAATTAAATCCACTTTCAAATGCCAAACCGATTAAGGTTATCTGAGAATTCTTTGGATCTTTAGAAAGCCGTTTAAAAGCTTCTACTCTATAGTGGTTGATAAACTCACTAAAATTCTTATCATATTCATTATTGATTAACCATGACAACTGATTGGGATGAATATTTAAATGAAAAGCCAAACTTTTTAAAGTCAATTCTGAATCTAAATAAGGTGATTCATCATTTAGATAATTTAGTAATCTTACTGAATAGGACTTTGTTTCTTTTTTTGATAGCAGTTCTTTTCTTTTCTTCTCCTTTATTTCAACTTCTTTAGTTAAAGGAAAAACGTTTTTGATAATTTCTTTATATTCTAAATCTTCTTTTATCGAATGTAACATTGGGTCAGAAAACAACAACAATATTAAAGTGGGTTTACTGTCAATCACTACTCTTAACCAGTCTAATGCTTTCTTTTTTTGACCTGATTGAATCTGAATTAAGAATATAAAAAACGCTGCTCTTTCTCTTTGTGATTCTTCAATTTCTGTATGTAACAATTCTAAATAATCATCTCTTTTTTCTGAATCTTTTAACTTCGCATATGCAATACCTAGCATTCCATATGTGGTTGATTTATCTACAGTTGCAGGTAATTTTGAAGTGAAATAATCGATTACGTCA
>CBDTZS010000359.1:0-1652 GCA_965364955.1 uncultured Tenacibaculum sp.
GCAAGATCTGCAACTGCAAATGATTTATTTGTATTGCCAAGTAGCTCTGTTATAGGGGAAGTTAATATGACACATGCTGGTGGTTTAATTACTCAAAGTGGAGGTCTTTTACCTGCTACTTTAGCAGGGCAATTTTCTGCAGAGGGAGTTACGCTTCCTTTAGCTGATAAATGGGTATTAACACCACAAGAACAAGCAGAAATTAGAACAGCCGTTGATGTTTATAACGGTAGTTTAAAAGCTATGGCAGATGCAAATGGATATGCTTTTGTAGATTTCAATGGTATTTTAAAAGAAGCATCAACTACTGGCCTTAAGTTTGATTCTTATAACATAACGACTAGTTTAGTTACAGGTGGTTTAGTTAGTTTAGATGGAGTTCATTTAACAGGTAGAGGCTATGCTTTAATGGCGAATAAAATGTTAGAAGCTATTGATGCAACTTACGGATCGAATTTTGCAGAGGCTAAAAATGGTTTAGCTAAAGCGAATGATTATCCAACAAATTATTCACCTGCTTTACAATAAATAAGAAGGTAATATTTTATAATTAAAAAAGGCTGAGAATTAATTCTCAGCCTTTTTTTTGTTTTGATCAGAATTGATAACGTATTTTTTATACTTACCGTCTTTGTATCTATAATAAATAAATATAGGCATTAATATAAATGCCATATATAAAACACCAAGTCCCATTACGATTTGTGCTTTTGGGTGTTCGGTGTTTAAAAAGTATGCTCCTGTAATCATCCATAGTAAAAAGAGGATGAATAATATTTTTAGTACTGTTTTCATTATTTTAAATTTAATAGTGCAAAAGTAAAAAATCCTATCATGTAAATAATGATAGGATTTTTATTTTCTATATAAAAACTTGTTTACATTTTCTGTAACCAAGTTTTTACATCAACTTCTTGTTTGATAATTGCTTTTAATTCAGCAATAGCAACACGTTTTTGTTCCATAGTGTCTCTGTGACGAATTGTTACGGTTTTATCTTCTAAAGTTTGATGATCTACCGTAATACAAAAAGGAGTACCATTGGCATCTTGTCTTCTATAACGTTTACCAACAGCATCTTTTTCATCGTAAAACACATTGAAATCCCATTTTAAATCATTTAAAATTTCGCGAGCAACTTCTGGCAACCCATCTTTCTTTAGTAATGGTAAAACGGCTGCCTTAAAAGGAGCTAAAACCGCTGGTAATCTCAATACTGTTCTTGTAGTTCCATTTTCTAATTCTTCTTCTTGTAAAGCGTTAGAGAATACCGCTAAGAACATTCTATCTAAACCTATAGAAGTTTCAACTACGTAAGGTGTATAGCTTTTGTTTTCTTCATGATCGAAATATTGTAATTTTTTCCCAGAAAATTCTTCGTGTGCTTTTAAATCGAAATCTGTTCTTGAATGAATTCCTTCTAATTCTTTAAACCCGAAAGGAAACTTAAATTCAATATCTGCAGCGGCATCAGCATAATGCGCTAATTTTTCATGATCATGAAAACGATAGTTATCAGCACCCATACCTAGTGATAAATGCCATTTCATACGCGTTTCTTTCCACTGATCATACCATTCTTTTTGAGTCCCTGGTTTTACAAAAAATTGCATTTCCATTTGCTCAAACTCACGCATTCTAAAAATAAACTG
>CBDTZS010000360.1:0-1646 GCA_965364955.1 uncultured Tenacibaculum sp.
GAACATTTAAAGACACTCACCGTATGTGTCTATTCTTCGCGAGAGAATATTGTTCAAAAATGCAAAGCCCTTTTTAGGGCTTTGTTGTTTTAATAAAACTATACCATTACTAATGGTTGTTTATTTTCTTCTAATTCTTCAATAAAAAAGATTAAATCTGTTCTACTGTATTCTTTTGGAAATGATTTTCCGTTTATTAAAATTTCTGGAGTAAAATTGATTGCATTTTCTTTACACCAATTACTTCCTTTTTCTAATTCGGAAACATAATAGTTTATATCATTACAGCTTCCCCATTTTCTCAACCAAGCTTCTACGTTTCCTTCTTTGTAAATTTCAGACATTGCTTCCAAGCATACTACCTCTCCTTTTTTATCATATATTTCTAATAACCTACTAGTTATTTTAACCAAGTTATCTTCTTTGTTTTCTGTATTGATAGTAAAACGAGTAATTATTTTTACATTTTGATGGTATCTATGTAATATATCATCAATATGTTGATGTACAGGTTTACAGTGACCACAAAAAGGATTGGTTACTATTATAATTTCTAAGTTTGAATTTAGGTTCCCAAAAACAATTTCCTTGGCACTTATTAATTGCGTATTTAATTGCGGTGATTTTTGTAATAGGCTCTCAAATAGCGTGTAGTTTCTTTTAAACTTTACGTTTTCAATCTTTTCTTTTTTTAACTGATGAAGATCAGTAAATAATGGTTTTATATAATACCAAGATAACCAGGTTACCAATGTTATTAGACCGAAAACCACAATGTCAGTACTAATGAAATTAGTACTATAAGTATTGGTAATTGCTGGGATTAAAGCTTGTAGCCATAAAAGAACTACAATACTTAAACAAAGTAAACACCATTTTTTTATAACAGCATATTGATAGTATAAAGAATACAATGTAACGGGAATAGCGACTAAACTTATAGCATATGAGATTATAGGGTTAGAAGATTGAAAAAAAGTTAAAAGGGTTAATCCTATAAAATACAAAATACTAAAATCACTTAATTTATAGCCTTTAAATATTTCGGCTCCTTTTGAGGTTAAGACGGCATCACAGTCTTTTTTATCATCAGCTCCAGAGCAAAAGGCATCTCCGATAGCTGTTTTTAATCCTAATTCTTGTTTTATAATAGCAATACTGGTTATAATTCCAACTACTGATAATACTAGGTAAGAAATCGTGTACCATGATGCAGAGGTTTTGTAAACTACAAACGCTGCTAAAAGGGTTAAAATACTTAGCGCTATATTTTTTGTTGTATTCGAGTTTGTTTTTGTTTGTAGACTTTGTTCTGATTGTTCTACAGCGACAATAATACCTGTAAATTTTTCAAGAAAATCATTTTCAGAAAGTTTTTGTTTTTTATTTTCTGTAGTATATATATTGTAGTCTCCCCCTTTTTTCTCAATAACAACCAAATCATTACCTTGCCCTGTATTAATTTGAGCAATAAAGCAATTTGGTAATTGTAAAAGGGTTTCTGTATTTTTTGGTACATCAGCGGCTACATTTTCAATGTTAAAGTGATCTAATACTCCCGTGATAGCATGTAAACTAGGATATGAAGGGTGACTTTGTATTTGAAAAGATAGTTCTTCTTTATCAAATGATATTTGATTTTTTTT
>CBDTZS010000361.1:0-1631 GCA_965364955.1 uncultured Tenacibaculum sp.
GTAAACGATGTCCCTTTAACTTTGTAAACGATGTGCCTTTACCGTACCTAATTGTGTACAACGTTTAGTATAAGAAATGTAGGGTAGGTGATAAGCACTTTCGTTTCGGTTAATTACTTAGCTAAATATAAATATTTTGCTTTTATCTTTTCTACTATAAACGACAAATTTTATATTTAGCACAATCGCCCTATGTTTTTTATACAGTGTTAGGGTAGGTTTTAACTTTCTAATGGATTAGGTAGGTCATTAAGAATTTCATTTCTATCACAATTACGTAAATAAAAATACAATGATGAATCTATTATTTTTAACGATTTACCACCTCTATCATAATCTACAAAAGGGGGATTAATTTTTTTATTAATTTGATGTTGGGTGATTTTATGCAAAAAAGAACCTAAGTCTCCCGATTTTAAATCGTCTGGTCTGTGATGAATTTTCCTTATTTCTTCAAGCATTACTGCTCTACTTAAACCATTTTCAATATTATCTAATTTGTAGGTTAATAATAGACGAATAAAATAATATGGTATTGCTAAAGAAATTTTTCCGCTTTGTGAACTCGTTTTATGAAGTATATCAACAAAAGCTTCAAAGTTCCTAATGTGCCTTACTCCATATTCTCGTGATTTAATGTTAAGAGCTTGTTCAAGATGCTGCTGTTCGAAAACGAATGTTTCATCTAATGTTTCATTTATATTAGCTATAGTACAACATTGTTTACAAATCTCTTGTACTACACCGATACTGTCAAAAGAACAATTTATTATCTGATCCTTTATATTTGAAAAATCTACATTTAAAAGCTTTTCACCTTTTTCAATTACTTTAGAGAAATCACTTTTTTCCCAAGGTTCTACAGGTACTTCACTAATTCTATCTAATAAATCTCCATTAAATTGAACTAGTCTATTTGCTTCTCTCCAGATACCGAGAATTATAAAGATAATTTGTTGGTCTTGGAATACTCTTAAATCATATGCTAAGGTTTCTTGGACATCAATAGTTAAATAGTGAAAATTTTCTAAAACTATATATTTGTTGATGTTTTGTTTTTTTAACAGCTCCGAAACGTCTTGTGCAAGTTCAAGATTATATTCAAAAAAAAGTTCTTTTTTTGTTGATGTTTTATTGTCAGTTTCACTAATTTCTGAACCTAAACCAAGTTCTCCAACCATAGGGATTTTAACTTTAAAACCTCCATCTATCTTCCCACCATGTTGTTTGCTTGTAGTATTCGTTTCACTTTCAATAAAACCAATATTTAATTGTCTTAATAAAGATTTATATATGTCAATTGATTTGGTTTGTGGAGAACATTCAATTTTTATATAATCGTTTTCTTTTAAATGTTTAAGTATTAAGGTTGTTTTTCCTTGTTTAGAAGAACCATAAACGATTACCTCATTTCCACCATCTAAAGCATCCTTAAACTTTTTATCAACTTTTTCTCGTTCTATATATGTTTTAATAAGAGTACTTTTTACTCCAAAAACATCTGTTGTTTTATTTTTCATAGTTTTTTCTAATGTACCCAAACTTGGTTATATACTGAGCTTTGTTCCTTTTATCCCCCTTTTAAGTTGTGATATGCGGAAGTTATCGCGTCTTTTTCTTTTATCAAATAT
>CBDTZS010000362.1:0-1626 GCA_965364955.1 uncultured Tenacibaculum sp.
ATGAACATTGGTTATTATCAAGCTTTACAAAAATGATAAAAAAGTAAAAAAATTTAAAAATAAACTTTCAATAATTTCTGAAACTATGAAAACAAATATCTCAATAATGACATGGATTAATAGAGTTTTAATGATTCCGTTTTTAATACTACTATTAATTGGAATAGTAGAAAAGGAGGAGTCTAGGTCATTAGCATTTATTTTAGCTTTTTTTATTGGTATTTATCAAGTTTTTTCATTTTTAATGACTCTATTTTATTTAGAAGGAATAGATAAAAAGAAAAAGATTTTAGTGTTTCTGTATTTTATTATAACAGCTCTATATTTTATTACGATTTATTTGTTTTTAGATGGGGAATTAGGACTTATAATGGATTATTTTGTTTATACAATGCCAATATTTTTATCACTCTTCTGGACATATATTTTAGAGTCTCTAAAACAGAAAGTATGAATCAACTCACCTATATTATTTATGTTTTATTATCAAGTGCTATAGTTATTTGGGTAGGAAATATGTGCTATAAAAACGGACAAGTATATATCTTAAATTATTTTCCGGATAGAATAGCTTTTGGAAACGGTATTAACAAACTACTAAGAATTGCATATTATTTATTAAATATAGGACTAACTGTTTGGAGTTTAAATTCTCTAAAAGAAATTAATAGTGCGACAATGATGATTCTCGAAATATGTAATCGATTAAGTTATATTTTATTGATTATAGCTTCGCTACATATTATAAATATTTACACAGTATATCTAATCCATAAACAATTTAAAAGCACAACAGTATGAAGTTAAGTTTAGAAAAAGATTGGCCAAAAATTAAGGTACACTTTAAAAAAAGTTTCGGAGTGAACATGCATGTTTCTATAGCTTCAGTAAACGTACATAATGAACCAACAGTTACACCAATAGGTTCTTTGTTTTTGAATAAGAATCAAACAGGTTTTTATTTTGAAAAATTTGCAACGAAACTAGGTGAAAATGCTAAAGAAAATAAAAGCGTTTGCATATTGGCTGTAAATTCAAATAAATGGCTTTGGCTTAAAAGTTTGTTTAAAGGTAGTTTTTCTGAATATCCAGCAGTGAAATTATATGGTGAGTTAGGTGTAAAAAGAGAAGCTACAAGTAATGAACTACGTGCTATGCAACGAAGAGTAAAATCAACCAAAATGTTAAAAGGTAATATGTATTTATGGAATGATATGCCCATGGTACGTGAAATAAAATTTATAAAAGCAGAAAAAATAAACCTAGGTAAAATGACTAGAGAATTATAATAAAAACAATTAAAAATAAAATTATGAACACATCATTAGAATTAATAGCGTACTTAATTTATTTGCCAATTAGTATTGGGTTAACAACACTTGTATCTCAACATCTTTTTAAAAACAGTAAAATATTTATGTTAGATATATTTCATCAAAAAGTTGAAATAGCCATGGCAACAAATAAACTTTTTAAAATTGGTTTTTACTTATTAAATATTGGTTTTGCATTAAGAATTATCAAAATTTATGGGTTGGTAGATTATAAAGATTTAGTTGAAACTTTAAGTAGTAAAATAGGTGGTTTTTCAATCTATTTAGGAGTTGTAATGATCTGTTTTATTCT
>CBDTZS010000363.1:0-1611 GCA_965364955.1 uncultured Tenacibaculum sp.
CTTGTAATGACGTTTTATTTTAGGGTACGTACATTTTTTATGAAACCTTTATATTTTTCGCTAAGTGTAGCTTTATGATTCCCTTCTAATAGTATTAGGTTATCCGCGGGTATTATTTCAATAATCTTTTCTATATTAACAATAAAGTTTCGATGTGTTCTGTAAAATATAGAATTATCTAGAAGCGTCAGAATTTTTGTTAATGAGATAAGAATTACAAATTTTTCTTTTTCTGTAATAATATTACAATATTTTTCTTCGACTTCAATATAAATAATATCAGAGATGCTTACTTTTTTTAAAGATTTTCCTTTCTTTATAAATAAATATTCATCGCTTATAATAGTATCTTCTTCATCGTCTAAAAAAACATCAGTTTGAGCATAGAATTTCTCTACTGCCATTTCTATAGCATATAGCACTTCTAGTTCATTAAAAGGTTTCATTAAATAACTAAAAGGTTGTGTTAGTTTTGCTCTCTGAAAGATTTGACGATCTGTTGAGCTGGTTAAAAAAACAAAAGGTTTGGTAGCTTCTGGAACGATACTAATAGCTTCAGCAAATGAAATACCATCTGCTACACCATTTAAAAAAATATCTATAATAACAACATCAACTTTTACTTGATAAAACTTGGTCAATGCTTCTTTAAAATTTCGGGCAACTCCTGTAATAGTGTAATTGTTTGCTTCTAAGACTTTTATTAAACGGTCACTTTCGGCAGGTGTATCTTCTATAATAAATACATTAACGCTATCCATTCTCTTGTTTTTTAGGTAAAGATACAATCATTTTTGTACCTATGCCTAATTCACTTTCTATAGAAAATCTTCCATTATTTTTTTTAATCATGGTTTTACATAATTGTAATCCTAATCCTGTACCAATAATCGTTTCGTGTTCTTTTTTAGATAAAAGCAACGTGTCTTCTAAAAGCATTATACGAGTGTCATTACTCATTCCCATACCAGTATCTTCAACAATTAAATCGCAATAACCTTCTTGCTCATTTCTTGAAGACACTTTTATTATGCCGTCTTTATTAGAAAATTTTATAGCGTTGTCTAGTAAGTTTCTAATGATTAGTTTTAACGATTCTTGATCGGCTAAAACAATGTCTTTTTTTAATACGTTATTTTCAAACTGAATGTTTTTTTCAAGCATTAAAGGTTTGTAGTTATAGGCCATTTGCTCAACCATAAAAAATAAACGGGTATCCGTTATTTCAAAATAGCCTTGTTTGGTTTGTGACAATGCCCAGTGTAATAAATTATCTAACAATCCATAAGCTCCGTTAACAATAGCGCTATTTTTTTTTAGTAGGTTTTCAAGTGCATTAATGTTTTTTGAAGCTAAATTATCTAATAAAACAATGTTACTGGTTTTTAAAGCATTTACTGATGATCGTAAATCGTGACTAACAATAGAAAAAAGTTTGTCTTTTGTTTCGTTTAAAATATCTAAGTCTTCTTTTTGAAGAGCAATTATTTTATTTCTTTTTACTTTTTCTCTGTAAAAATAAAAGCTAATACTTAAAAGTACTAATAAACTAATAGCAGCATATAAAAAGATGTTGCGTTGCGTTACTTGCAGCTCATTTTGTACTTGTAA
>CBDTZS010000364.1:0-1610 GCA_965364955.1 uncultured Tenacibaculum sp.
AGATTTTGTTTGGAAAGGGTTGAATGCATATTATTTATGGCAAGATCAAATTCCTAACTTATCAGATAGTCGTTTTAATAACGATCAAGAACTATATAGTTATTTATCTCAAACAGGAAGTCCTGCTGACTTATTTAATAGCTTATTATCGCTTCCTAATGAATATCCTAAAGACCCTAACAGAACGTATTCTTGGATTGTTGATGATTATATAGCACTCGAAGAAGCTTTTCAAAGTATTCGTTTAACTAGCGGAATGAAAGTTAAAGGAGCTAATTTCTTAGACGGTTCAGGTGATTATTATATATATGTATATGATGTTGTTTCAGGCTCTGATGCTGAAATAAACGGCGTAACAAGAGGAATGCTTATTACCGAAGTTAATGGTACAAGAATAACTGCCGCAAATGCAAATTCTTTATTCAGTGGTAATTCATTTACAATACATTTAGCCGATTATAACATAGGAAATCCTGTTAGTAATGGTACTACAATTAGTTTAACAAAATCACAAGTAACAGAAAACCCAATTAAAGAAGCCAAAGTGATTACCAATGGCGCTAAAAAAATAGGGTATTTAATGTACAATCAATTCTCTAGTTCTTTTGATGGACAATTAAATACTGCTTTTTTAAATTTTAAAAATGAAATTATTACCGATTTAATTATTGATTTACGATACAACGGTGGTGGTTCTGTACAAACAGCCGTATATTTAGGTGGAATGATTACCGATCAATTTAACGGAGAGTTATTTGCAAAACAAGTATGGAACAGTAAAGTAATGGCTAGTAGAAACGCTAATGATTTTATTAATAATTTTACTAATAGAATTTTAAATAAAGACGATAACAATAACGTCGTTTTAGATGAAGCTATTAATAGTGTTGGTTTAACCACTGTCTATTTTATCGTATCCGAAAATTCTGCTTCAGCTTCTGAGTTAATTATAAATGCATTGTCTCCTTATATTGATGTTAAATTAGTAGGTATACAAACTTACGGAAAACACGTAGGCTCTATTACATTATATGATTCTGATAACTTTTCACGTAACGGCTCTAATTTCAACACAAATCATACTTGGGCAATGCAACCAATTGTTTTAGAAATTCAAAATAAAGATGGAGAAAATAAACCTGAAGGATTTATTCCTGAAGTTATAATGGAAGAAAACCCTGAAAACTTAGGAATTCTCGGAGATCCTACTGAACCTTTATTAGAAAGAACTATTCAATATATTGTTACTGGAGCTAGGGGAAGTTCTAAGCTACAAAAAAGCAGAATTAATTTCACTCCTCAATGGAACTCTAACATGAAGTATATTGATTATAATAACATGTATGTCGATTTAAAATAATCTACAAAGAGCGGTTCTTAACTTATTTCAGAATCTCATATCATTGTATATAAAACTCATATATAATGAGGCCCTGAAATAAATTCAGGGTGACTTTGTTACTGTTATGACAAAAACTGGACATACAATCTACATTTAGAATAATAAAAATCCAGCTATAACGCTAGATTTTTATTATAACAAACTCATTTGTTTATTATTTTTTTCGTTTGGTATTTTTAAATTGACTCCTAGTTCACTATTTATTTTT
>CBDTZS010000365.1:0-1609 GCA_965364955.1 uncultured Tenacibaculum sp.
CGAATCAAAATCTTTAAATATTAAACGAATTAAAATATGGAAATAACAATAGAAAGGATTAAAAACGTGTAGTTATAAAGGTAACTAAGTCTTGAAAAGTTCTTAGGTGTAATTGTGGTAACTAAAATGAAGTATACATTAGAATATTTCATTATTTATTATATAAAGTATAAAAACGTTGGTTTTTATTCAAAAGGAGGTGTATAGCGTTGTTTTTTACGTGTATATAACTAGTAACATAACATTCGGAATTTACACCGTAAATGACAGAAATAAGCTCTAAAAAAATATTGGTAAACGGATTTTTTCCAGATTATTTGAATATTTATTAATCTAGACCTTCTTTCTCTTTTTTGTGTTTTTCTTGTGTAACTTATAATTAAAACTATTCTTATAGCGAATGTTACTTGTTGAAATATTATTTAACAGATATATCAGTCTCTAGTAAGTGTTGATTTTTTTATGATAAAAATAAAAGTAATTATTTTTAGACTTTTTTTTTCTAACTAATGAATCAGTAAGTGAAAAAAAAGGCTTGCATTAACAAGCTACTTTACGTCTCTGTTTTTCTAGCCATAAATGAACACTTCCAGCCTCACGAGCTTTAAAAAAATTACTTTCTTTATAAATGTAATTCCCTTTTGGTAAAGTCGTTTTAACTTTAATGAATTTGTAAAGAACTAATTTGATGAGAGCATCTTTTAAATCTTCTTTTGTTAAGTTTAAATCTTTATTTGAATCTATTAATTCATTAATAAAGCTTTCTATCTCAATATTCTTAGTTTTGAAAATTAATGCTTTAAACACAATTTCTTCCATGGTAACTACAATTTTATTTCTACAAAGGTATTCTCTCGTTATTGTTTAAAAAAGGGGATAACCGCAAAAGGAAATGTAAATAACCGCAAGTTTTTAAATTGAACTAATTGTTTATGGGATTTAAATTGAAAAGACTAGATAGAGGTGTTTGTGTTTTGTTTAAAATATTTCTTATTGTTTCTCTTGTAGAGTTAGAGGTAAAATAAAAAGAAGCGTAATTTATTTGTGTAAATAGAAAAAAGCTTACAAAGTAAGCTTTTCCTTTAGTCCATAAAAAAAACCGAAGCATAAGCTTCGGTTTTCGCGGAGAGTAAGGGATTCGAACCCCTGGACCTGTTACAGTCAACAGTTTTCAAGACTGCCGCATTCGACCACTCTGCCAACTCTCCTGGCTGCATTATCAAGTATTCCCTGAATGCGGGTGCAAATATATGACCTTTTTTTAGTTCTAGAAAAAAAAAGAACACTTTTTTTAATAAACCTTAGTGTTTATATATATAGGTAAACGTAATTCTTTTGCAATCAGTTATTTGCTTAGAATATAAAAGTGAAATATTTTTAAGATAATTAGAGTTTCTCGTTTTGAAAACAAATTTAAAGAGTGTGAATAAGATATGTAATCAAATGTTTCAGTTTTTAAAGTTAGTTTTTTGGATAATTATAATTCAAAAATTGTAGTTTTTATAGTAAATAAATTACTTTCGTTTTAAAATAGATAAGGTATGTTTAATTCATTTGGAAATATTTTAAAAGTAACAACTTTTGGAGAGTCACATGGAATTGCAATAGG
>CBDTZS010000366.1:0-1586 GCA_965364955.1 uncultured Tenacibaculum sp.
CAGAAGCGTTAAAGCATGTTGGTTTACGTACTTCAATGAGAATACCGCTTAAAAACGCCGATTTAGATTGTCGTCTTGTGAAGTATGAATTATACGAAGGAAGTAAAAAAATAAAGAACGATTTTGAGTCTGATACTGAAGAATAAAAAAAAATCCGCTGAAAACTTTCAGCGGGTTTTTTTTGTTTAAAAGTAAATTGTATGTTTCGCTAACGTTAAATGTATGGCAAATTGGGCAGAAAATAAGCGATTACTTTCGGTTAAGCCACAAGCCAAATCTTTTGTATTTTGTTTTAATTTTTCTCTTTTAATACCAAATCAAAAGATTTGGCGACTTTGCAAATAAACAACAACCTTTCGATTAAACACTAATTGCCCTATTTGTTATATATAGTGTTAGCGTGCGTTGCTATTCATAATATTCATATTCATAACTAATTGTAAAAACTAAATAACCCTTTTCATAAACATCTGCACTTTTCAATAACCCATTTTCAAGATAAAAATGTTTGTATAAAAAATGATTATCCAAACCCATACAAGGGTCACTGAAATAAGTGTATTTCTCTTTTATAAAACCGTTGTCATGGTAAGAGATTTTAGTGATTAGTTCAGAAATATCCTCACGTTTACCAAATTTCATACTATTAATCATTTCGATTCGAGAGATGTTTTCCTCTCTTTTTTTTACTAATCTATTTGAAGAATCATAATTATAAAAGATTATGTTTGTTAAAGTATCATTTTGGAAATGAGTTTCTTTAGAAAGATTATTATCTACGTCGTATACGTATTTTTTATAATAAACTCTTAATTTATGTAAGTCAGTTTTTTTCTTGACTTCTATTATTCTAGTTGTCGTTATTTCAGTTTTCAGCTTGTCAAAACTTGTCCAATGTATGTTTTTTGTCTCACGAACAATATTTTCGTTAATATTTATACTTTCGCTTATTTGCTTTATTAATTGTTGTTTTTGATTGTAAAAATTTTCAAATGTATCTAATCCGTCTTGAATGAGTTCATTACTTTTATCATAAACATAAGCTATTGTATCTATTTTAGTCGAATCTATTTTGTCTACCCAAAGAGTGAATATTTTATTATTTTTCTTGTCGTAAATATTTCTATAGAAAGACCCTAATCTTCCCATATTCCATTCTATGGGATTTCCCTTTCCATCGTATTTTTCCCAAATAGTAGTGCAACTAGAATTTGAACCCGAAAAACAATGCTTCTCAAAAGATGATTTCACTTTATTTTTAACAATCAACGTTTTATCATTACCGGTTTGTGCAGAAATGGTCTGTATAAAAGCCAAAAGTATTAATATAAAAACTTGTATTTTCAAGGAGTTATTTTTTAATGCACGCTAACTTTAATGATATTAGTTCGTTTCAATGACTTATATCAGGAGTTAGCGAAGCTATTAGAAAATAAGTTAAGAATCAAACCAACTTTTATAAATAAAAAACTCACAATATGTATTGTGAGTTTTTTATTTATAAAAGTTACCTAAAGTTACTAAAGTTACTAAAGTTACCTAAAGTTATCTTTTGTTATTTAGTATATGCTTGCTAAAGCTTCTTC
>CBDTZS010000367.1:0-1585 GCA_965364955.1 uncultured Tenacibaculum sp.
TTAAGTTAGAAAAATCCTTTTCATGTAAACTATCTTTTGCTGATAATAATTTAAAAGTATGTTCGAAATACAGTCGTTTTCCCTCAAAAGTATTCTCTGCATCGTTTAAATTTACATCTAACCTTCCTCTATCTCCACTAAAATTAGGATCATCGTTTACAAAAGCAATTAAAGAATCATCTGTTAAACCGCCATTTTCTTGATTTAAAAAATCTTGATTCACTGCTTGACCTCTTATAACATATTGTCCTTTAGGGCTTTCATACCTAAAACTCATTCTGAAATTGCCAGAACTCGCCAATGAACGCCTGTAAATCCCCAATGAACGAAGTCCTTTATAAGATAGACCTACATTAAATCGCTTAGAGAAATTAGTAGTAAACAAAACATCTAAAACCTGACCTTGTTCTAATCCTGTTCTATATAATACCTCTGTTGTTGGTGTTGGTACATGATAATAATCTACATCTTCAATTTCAAAATAACCAAACTGTTTTGCTCGAAACCCAATATCAGGGAACTGAGAAATGTTATTGAAACTGTACCCTAAATTATTAAATGTTTGTCCTTGATTATGAAACGGTAATAACTCAAAATTATCTTTTCTTAAAAAATTAAACTTATAATGCTTTTTTAACGTCAACGTAGTATCTACAATGATAGTATCATTTTTAAATGATATAATTTTATAATCGGTATATTTAGTCTTTCCACTAAGTTTTACATAAATTTCACCATTAGATAAAGAATCCAATCCTTGACCACCTCTTGTTGGTACTTTACCAAAACCCCCATCAACTGTTCTTATTTGAGAAAAAAGTATTTGAATACTTATTAAACAAAACAATACTAAAAAACGTTTTTTCATAACAACAAAAATAAAATAATAAAACCAAACTGGTACGACCAGAACGAGATAAACCTATGTTAAAGTATATAAGTAACTTATTGCTTTATTTTTTTAGGTGTTTATTTAAAAAATATTTCTCAAATACTGAATAATTTCATTGAAAACTGTTAATTTGTAGCATGTTGAAATTAAACTATAGTGGCCATATATTTGAAGCAGGAACTGACGAAGCAGGTAGAGGCTGTTTATGTGGTCCAGTAGTGGCTGCGGCAGTTATTTTACCTGAAAATTTTCAACATAGTTTTTTAAATGACTCTAAACAGCTTTCAGAAAAAAAACGCCAAGAATTACGCCCCTATATAGAAGAGCATGCGTTGGCCTATGGTGTCGCTTTTGTTGATCATCGAGAGGTTGATGAAATAAATGTTTTACAAGCTTCTATAACAGGTATGAAACGTTCTCTCGAACAACTTTCCCCTCAACCAGAATTTATTATTATTGATGGTAATAAATTTAAGCCATATAAAGAAGTTCCACATCAAACTATTGTAAAAGGTGATGCCAAATTTATGAGCATTGCCGCAGCCTCTATCCTCGCAAAAACCTACAGAGATGAATATATGGAGAAAATCCATAAAGAATTCCCGCAATATAACTGGAAAAAAAACAAAGGCTACCCCACAAAAGAACATCGAAATGCCATTCGTGAGTTTGGTATAACCAGATATCATCGCA
>CBDTZS010000368.1:0-1582 GCA_965364955.1 uncultured Tenacibaculum sp.
ACCTTACTTATCTTATGGTTTTCTGCCTTCATTCTTATTTCTAATTAATTAAATTTAAAGAACTTAAATTCTTTATTATGTTAAAAAATATTTCAAACTTAGGTTCGGTTTTAAATAGATCTGAACAAATTTCAGTATTTGGCGGTGATGGTCCATGCGCAGTAAGATGCAAGAGCGGTGCTTTAATTCTAAATCTTCCTGATGGAGGCCCTGAAACAAGTGCTCTTGCCTGTAAAAACCAAGGAGGGTCCGCTGGTTCAATTTGTGTAGGAGATAGTTTATAAAATCTAATTGTTTTAAATACAGCCTGATTTTCATCCAAATTATTATCTTTTTATTACTCATAACGACAGTTAATTTTAACACCCCTTAATTATGCCCACTTCGGTGGGTATTATTATTTCTACAGCTTTATGGTTAATACTTCTTTTACTTCCACATAACCTTTTTCTCTTTCCCAACGTTTTAGTGCAAAAATCTCAAATCCTTTTTCAGGGGTTATTTCAAATATTCCTTCCTCTGTCAATTCTACTATCATTGTTTTGCGTTTTGGTTACGTAGCTGAATAGCTACAGTTTAAAGTCTATATTCTTGGTTAAGCCATTTCGGACAGCATTCGTGTTAGAAAACATCTTCTTTTACTATTTCAGCATTCCCTGCCGTTTACTGGTGTTTGCATTTTCTTATTTCCATAACTCTTTTTAATTTCATATTTTTACACTGGCAATGAAGTGTTCATATTTAACATTAATTATAATGGTTGAATTAACATTGACATTGCGGCTAACTCTGCCGTCGAAAAAGAAGTTTCAACAATTTATAGAGCTCCTTAAAAAAACTCAAATTTTTAAAGTTTATCTTAGAGTTCATTAAATTATATATTACAATATATCTATAGCATCTACTGGACGGTTTAACTTTGCTCTATTATTAGGAAATAAAGCAGCAATTACTTCCTATAAATGGAGATGATTTCTAGCTTCATTGCCTTTTAATAGTCTTATCCATTATTCTACAGATTAAATGTTAATTGTTCTTCATTAACTTCTACACCACATTTAGGTTTATTAACTCTTAAAGCATCAGTACAAGTGTCTGATACTTTTGATTTGACTTTTTAAAGAAAATGCCTTCCATTTTCCCACTGATCTAAATAAAAGGTTATGCTTTGTCCTACTTTCATAACTGCAGTTATTTAAGTTTTACCTTTTACAAAAGTCAAATTATAACTCCCCTTTTTACTCAACCATATCATTGCTGTATGACCTCCCATGATTGTCGCTTCATGCCATATTTCATCAATAAATGGTTCACCTCCTAAAATTTTAAATACTTCTACTTTATCGCCAACTTTGAAAGCTTGATTAAAAGTGTTTACTTGTGATTCTAATTGTTCTATTGATAATTGCCCGTACATCGTTTTTTGTTTTGCTTTAATTATTTCGTTTTGTTTGTGTAGCGGAATAGCTACAATTTTAATAAATATTTATCTTTTCTAAATTAGAAATGGCACAAATTTTGTCATAGTGTCTTTATCTAATTGATTATGTCGGGGGATTTAATTTTAGATAAAGAAAGGAGC
>CBDTZS010000369.1:0-1560 GCA_965364955.1 uncultured Tenacibaculum sp.
AAAAAATCAACACTTGTTAGGTGCTGATATGCGGTAAGTACTATTTTATTTTTAACGTGTTAGTGTATAATTTTTTGGGGGCAGTTCAAAGTCCGCAAAGATTTTCGCTAATAGGCGAGAACTAGCTATTAATTATAGAGGGTGTTAGGCAACGTTTTTTATTTTTTTTAATTGTGATTCATTCAATAATTCCGTTACTGATTTATGAATAATCACACTTTTATATTTTATACTTTCTTTTAGTAAATTAGAAACTTCTGTTGTATCTACTCTATTTTGCTTTGATACATTAAATTGTTCGGTTGTAATTTGTAAGTTATATGGAACTGTTAGTCCACAATATTGTTCGTGTATTAATGGGAAAATATGGTCAACATTTAGCTTTATTTTTACAAGTTCTTGCAACTCGAATTTAACTTTGTGGATATTTAAAATATCTTTCCTTTTAACCCATTTTGGTGTGGATTGTTTTATTCTTTTTTTTCTCAAAAAGTTATTCATTGCAACTTTGGAATAATCCTTTGATGAATAAACACATTTTCTGCAAAATGATTTAAGTCCTCCTCTTCGGTTTTTATCTTTTCCGAATTTTAAGTGATGTTTTTCCTTTTTACATTTAGGGCAAGTTTTGTATAGGAAACAAATTTCAGACTTTCTTTTTATACTTCTACTTTCCTTATACCAACAACCACAACTTTTGGTCTTTCCATTATTTAGTAAATCAGATGTGCTTTTATGTAAATTTCCGCAATTACATTCAAGTAGCCAATATCCTCTAGTTTTAATACTTAAAGTCTTTGAAGGCAACTTTTTAATAACAGTTAGGTAATGAAATTTATCTCCAATTTCTATGTTTTTGCGTAAACATTTCCCGCAACTGACGGTTCGCCCAATTCTTAAACTTCTTTTGATGGAATCAGCTCGTTTAATTGTTTCGTTTCCACAATCACAAATACATTCATAAACCCATTTGTCGTCTTTCTTAACCCTTTGAATTAAAGTCAACTTGTCATATTTTACAGCAAGTTCATTTTTGTAATCAAAAGGTAATTCCATTGGTTTTCTCAAATTTAATCAAGTTATTCTTCTTTTAATATTTCTACTTTAGTATTGATAGGGTCTCTTTTTAGAATTTCTAAATAACTAATATCTTTTATTCTATAAAAAAAAGTTCCTTTTTCATTTCCAATATCTGAAACATCTTTTACTTTACCATCTGAATCATCGTTATACCTTGCATTTGAAATCATAATTAATTTTTCAGGTTTACTATTTTCTTTTATTGAATTTAAATCTTTGAGTGATATTTCTCCGTATTTAGCGTCACTATCAGAATATCTTTTTGAATCAATCTCTAAATAGATCCATGTTTTTTTTTCTATTGAATTTTTCTTGTTTTTAGAATTACAAGAAAGTAATACACTCAAAATAGTTAAAATAAATAAACTTTTTCTCATATGTGACTTTTTTTGTTAGTCGTTTTTTTAATTGTACACAACTAGTTCTATCTAAACAAATATATTGTTTATCTAGTTGATATTTCTAGATAACAGAACACCT
>CBDTZS010000370.1:0-1547 GCA_965364955.1 uncultured Tenacibaculum sp.
GTTTACAAAGTTCGCTCTTTGTATGTTTTCCGATTGTAAGTTCGGCTAAAATTTTTAATTTAAAAGGTTCACTGTAGCGTCTAATTACTTTGTCATTTCTGTACATAATGTTTAAAATTATGTAGCCTTATTTCAGGACGGGTCATAATGTTTTACAACGTTGTTGTGTATTGTTAGTTGCGTGTTTCTGCAACTAATTTAGTAAACAAAAACGAACGCGAGAAAATTCCGAAGGAATTTTCCAAATAAACACTTGCCAAAGCAACTAATTATACACGGTGTTGTGCCTAGTTTTTTTTATTCCATTTTGTTAAAATACTATCGGCTTGTTTCTTTGTAATATTTCCAAAATATGGTTTGCGAGAAATTCGCTGTTCTTCTCTTTCCATTATCGCTGGTGTACCACAAGAAAACTCGTCCAATTTATATACTGAATGATTAGCCTCAAAGTAATTTTTATTTCCATTATCGTCTTTGAAATAATATCTTATTGATAAAATTTCGGTTGTAATAGAATCAATATTTCTTTCGTAAATGTCCATTTCCGATTCAATTCCGTTTTTCCAAAACAAAATGTTTGAGTTTAACCAAATTATTTTGCTTTGAAAATTCGTGTTCATAACGGAAGAATCATTTTCATAAATCATTCCTGTTGTTATGTCTTTTAAACTGACTATTTTTCCAAATTTTGAAATTTTTACATCATCATAATTTTCGTCACTTAATTCATTCCAATTGTCCCAAGTCCGATTTTCCGATTTCCAGTTTTTAGAGATTTCTTTTAATCCTATTTCGTTTCGCTCTGGATTAAAATCAGAAGCATATTTTTCAAGGTTCGCTTCCTGATTCCAAAGCGAAATATTATACATCAAAATTCCGAG
This sequence comes from uncultured Tenacibaculum sp., assembly GCA_965364955.1. GTDB lineage: Bacteria > Bacteroidota > Bacteroidia > Flavobacteriales > Flavobacteriaceae > Polaribacter. The sequence goes on from CBDTZS010000370.1 coordinate 882, forward strand.
TACTGAAATTCCAATAATTGTAAATAATATTCTCTTTAGCAGCTTTTTCATAAATTAGGCACAACTTACTTATATACTCATCTTTATTCAGCATATCCCTGCCAAATGGTAGGGATATGCTGAATAAAGGTGTTTAATAATTTAAAATTACAACTTTTTTATTTACCACAATTATGTCAATCAACTTTTTCAGTTTTTAGGATATGAAAACCTACAGTTATTTTAGTTTAATAAAAATGGTTCTTAACTCCCCAACCATAAAGCGTGTAATTTCTAAAACCTCAATGGTTCATATTTTGATTCTACAAAATATGAACTAGGTAATTTTTGAAAATAAACTCCCTCAACGTTTCCATTAAATTCAATTAGATGTACAATTCCATTTTTAACTCTCATAACAGAATTTGTAATACTCATTTTTTTTACTTGATTTATTTCCAAACCTAAATATGGACTCTTTTCCATGTTTTTATTAAAAAGAAGGGTTTAAATACTCAGCAATTGCTTCGTTTGATTTTACCTCCTTTTTCATAATAACCACTTTTTTACTTTATTGTTACTACTTTTTTTAACCCAAAAAACTACAGTTAATTAAATTGTTTAAAATTTATTACAATATTTTTAAATTGTTTGATTTTAATATTTCTTACGGTTAAGTCATTTTAA
>CBDTZS010000371.1:0-1547 GCA_965364955.1 uncultured Tenacibaculum sp.
AAATGTCTAAACACATTATGAGTAACTTTAAATACCCTAAAGATGCTTTTGATGCGGGTATTCAAGGTAGAATTCTAGTTCAGTTTACTATAAACGAACAAGGTAACGTTGATGCTATTCAAATGAGAGGCCCTAAAAATGGTGCATCTTTAGAAAAAGAAGCAAGTAGAATTGTAAATAAGCTTCCTAAGTTTATTCCTGGTAAGCATAATGGGAAAACAGTAAAAGTTAAATACGGAATTCCTATTACATTTAGACATCCTAACCCTTCTAAAGTTACAAAAAAAGCTATAGCTAGAAAGGTTATAAAAAAACAACCTATTAAAAAAGTTGTTAAAAAAGAAAAATTAATAACTGACTTTGTTAAATTTGCTAAAGTTCAGAGTATACCTCAGTTTAAAGCTTGTTTAAAAGTTTCTGACACACAAAAAATTAATTGCTTTAACGAAAGAATGGTTAGCCATATTCAAAGAAATTTTAATTACCCACAAGCAGCCGCTGATCAAAATATTGAAGGTAAAGTTTGGGTTCGTTTTATCATAGGAAAACAAGGTAAAGTAAGTAATATACGTATGAGAGGACCTAAAAATGGTCAATTATTAGAGCAAGAAGCAAAAAGAATGGTTTCTAAACTACGTAAATTTGTACCAGGTACTCAAGATGGTAAACCTGCCAATGTAGAATATTATATTCCTATAAACTTTAAATTGCAAACGCAACCGGAAACGGAAAAGGAAACGGAATAAAATAGAATAGAATAAAATAAAAATGCTTTCAAATCATATTTGAAAGCATTTTTTTTGCAACAATTCCTTCTAGCGATTGAGCATAGTACAGTCAAATGTTTAAACGAAAGACATCGCTATTTCTAAAGTGAAAAATTCTTGTTCATAAATAATACCACCACTCTATTTATCTATCAAAATATCATGATTTTATAGATTACAATAGTAATACAAATAAAAAACCGATGGATATAACTGATGTACTAATACTTAAGTATAAATAAAGCTGTATTCAAGGTTCTTACACAACAAACGTTGCTGTTTTTAAGATAATTCCAAGCTACAAATTTCAGTTCAGAATCCATTATTTTATTAAGTGTTTTAAATCCTATTATTTTTCGAGCTCTGTTGTTGAGTTTTTCTTGAATAATCATATTTCGCGTTCCAGTGAGTCAGTTCAATAGCGTATGCATCTTTATCAGATTCCACCCATTTATTAACTTTCTCTGGTAATTGTAGAACGATTTTTTTTTAGAGTTTTACCGATGTAAGATTTAAGTTTATTTTCATTTAAAAGAGTCTCAATCTGAATTCTTTCTTTAAGTGTAAGTCACCAAGTTTTTTTTACAGAACATAATACAAATCAATAATTTAGATTTGTATTATGTTCTTGAGTACCCAAAACATTAGAAAAAGCCATTTACTCCTAATTATAAGGAACATAAGAGCAAACACATATAATAATAAAATACACTTTTAATTAAATTTTAATATCAAAAACGAAATTCAGTAAGTAAAAAACCTGATAAGCTAACTTATCAG
>CBDTZS010000372.1:0-1539 GCA_965364955.1 uncultured Tenacibaculum sp.
TTTAACAAACTCTGTAGCAACTAAACTTTGCAAAAGTGTCGTTTTTCCTGTTCCTGGAGGTCCGTTTACAGCAGTAACTGCATTTTCTTCAGCGGTTAGATAGGATAATAATGTTTTACGTTGACTGATTGATAACGGAAACTCATTAGACATTTGTCCCAAATGCAAATGATTATAGTTTAAAAATCCAGCATCGGTAACGGCTTCTATCCTGTTTTTAGTAAAAGGATTGATTATTTTTGATAAAACAGGTAGCTCTTCGATATTTTTTAATAAGTTTTCATACAAGAAAAGAATGCTCTTGGCTGTTGATATTTTTGAACTTATGGCAAAATAAGTAAGCTGATATTGTGTCGTATATCTTTCTGCTTGATAGTTTTCTAAATTACTAGCAGTAATTTCTGAAAATACGTCATTTATGTAGTTCCAATATTCACCCCACGATACAGTTTCACTTTCGTATCCTGCTTCAGGAGCTTCAATTTCTTTAGCATCCAAAATCGTATCAATCGCAGAAAAAATAAAATCATTTTTAATATCAGCAACAGGAGTTAAATAGTTGCGAACAATTAAAGGAAATAAATCTTTAGGAGCGGATAATTGACCCGAACGATTTACAACGGCAATAATCCAAAAAGGATGAATGGCACGTTGTTTATATTTTGAATTATCAGTTTGATGTTCTAAATGAAAAGGAGAAATAAGTATTTTTGTTTCGGCTACTTCATGCCATTTATTACTATCTTTTTTAGTAATTCCTTTTAACCTGTTAATTCTTCGTTCTTCTACATCTAATAACTCATTTGCTTGTTTTGAATTTATAAGTGCATTGCTTAAATCTGAAGAATTTTGGTAAAATAAACTTTTAATCTTAGTAATATCAATAGCCAAGTTTTCACTGTCAGATAAGCTGTTTTTATAATATTGTAACCAGTTTTTTTCGCTCTTCATGGTTATTTTTATATTCGAAATTAGTAGATTTTTAAATAAAAAAAGAAAGCAAAATTAGTGTATTAAAAGGCTATAAATTGACTTTTAGTTTTCTTTTTATTAACCAAAAAATGGTTTTTTTAGTGGATAAATTTTTAGTTAAAAAGGAGGTTTATAAAAAGTGAATTATTACGACTTAATGTATCAGGTGTCAGTTCGAGCGGAGTAGAGAACTATTGTTAGAGGAAAAGACTCGACTCCGCTCGACTAAATATTATTGACTAGCATATATAGTGAGTAGCTAACTACTGAATTATATGACTTTAACTATTTAATAATTATCAAACTAAAACTTGTAATTCTTTTATTTGTCAAGGATTGTATGCCCGATTTTTGTCGTAAAGTAACAATGTCACCCTGAATTTATTTAAGGGTCTCATTATATGGGTTTGATTTAAGGTGATATGAGATTCTGAAACAAGTTCAGAATGACGTTCAATATAGTTTACACACTTTAGGGATATATAAATCAGAAAAGATGATTTTAAGATCGCTTATTTACTGTTGTGCAAAATAATGATAGTCTTTTAAAATGGTATCTACAAAATC
>CBDTZS010000373.1:0-1534 GCA_965364955.1 uncultured Tenacibaculum sp.
AAACTATTTTCTTTGATACTATAAGCAATTACAAAAATTGATAAAACTGCCATTGGAATCGCAAAAACAAAAAGTTTTTTAGTAGATTTTGTAATTAAAGTAATAATGTTTCTATAGCTTTTTAAATAAGTTAAGTTGTCAGATTTTACATCAATTGTGTTAAATTTATTCAATAAACGTTGGTTAAAAAAATACAAACTTAATAATAAGAAAGCGCCATAAATTCCAATAATTGCTTCAGAAAAAACACTCATTCCTATAACTAGTATGAAAGCCATAGGTAGCAACCCTTTATTATCTATTTCATAAGTTCTTCTAATTTTATTGATAACCGATTTTGATTTCTGATTATATAAGCCATTTATTTTTGGAGCAATTAAAGCTTGTTCGTTAATAAAAGCCTCATTCCATATTTTTTCAATTGATTTTTCCATCTAATATTATTTTTAATTGTTTTTTAATTCTGTTTATACGAACAGCAATGTTATTTGCGCTCGTTCCAATAATTGCAGCAATTTCTTTGTGCGGGTTTTCTTCCAAATGCAATAAAATAACCGCCCTGTCAGTTTCTGATAATCTTTTGATAGCATCGTATAGAAGATTCAAATTCTCACCTTTAAATGCCGTATTTTTTTCTGACTCTTCATGAAGTATTTCTACATTGGTACCTCTTCGTTTGTTTTTCTTTTTTAAGGTTAAACAAACGTTTAAGGTAATTCGGTATATCCAAGTACTCCATTTCGATTTTTCTTGAAAAGCAGCTCTGCTTTTCCAAATTTGCAAACATGCTTCTTGGTAAAAATCTTCAAAATCTTCCTGAGAATCGGTATATGCTCTACATATTTTAATTATAAGACCTGCATGCGGTACTATAGATGTTGTGTAAAAGTCGTTACTCAAAATTGTTTTTATTGATTAGTATTCATAGAATTAAAAGTATTACAAGATAACATAAAAAAATATATTATTTTAATTTCAATAATTATTGAAAGTTTAATAATATGTTGTAGATTTGCTGTATGAATTTAGAAGCCGCAAAATTAAAGTACATACATACCTGGGGAAGTTTAGCAACTAGTTGGGGAATAAATAAAACCATGGCACAAGTTCATGCACTTTTATTAGTATCTACCAAACCTTTATCAGCAGATGATATTATGGGAATTTTACAAATTTCGAGAGGAAATGTAAACATGAATGTAAGAGCATTGATTGATTGGGGAATTGTAAGGAAAGAGTTTGTTATGGGAGAACGTAAAGAGTTTTTTGTTGCAGATAAAGATATTTGGGAGTTATTTAAACAAGTTACCAAAGAGCGAAAGAAGCGTGAAATTGAACCTGTTTTAAAAGTTTTAGAAGAATTACAAACGGATGTTGAAGAAGAATCGGAAGATGTAGAAGCTTTTAAAAAGGTTATGAAAGACCTATCCACCGTAACAACTACCGTAAATAATATTCTTGATAAAACGATAAAGGCCGATGAACATTGGTTATTATCAAGCTTTACAAAAATGATAAAAAAGTAAAAAAATTT
>CBDTZS010000374.1:0-1530 GCA_965364955.1 uncultured Tenacibaculum sp.
CTCCATACCGGTGAAACTGTTTAATATCTATGTGGACAAGAATATAAAAAGGGTTTCACTGTTTTTTTAATTAGGGTGTATGGGGATGTTGCTGCCGAACTAATAATGTAACAAACATTTGAGGTTCATTACCTATCTGAACAAATTAAGAATAATCGTCAGAATAATACTAATGATAATGCAGGTTACAACAGGAAATACAAAAGAGAAATTATCTGACTTGTAGAAAATATCGCCAGGTAGTTGTCCAAAAGGAAGCTTGCGAAGATAGGGATAAAGAATCCCAATCAATACAATTGCTAATCCTGTAATAATTATTACTTTCTGCATTAATTTGCACTGTTTCTCGTTAAACAGTAGAAAATCGTAGATCCTAAGAAGAAAGCCTGTTGTCAGCATACTCCTGGAAATGCTAGTTAAGCAATTTTTAATAATCTAGTTAAGTTTAGAAGTGAGGCCTTCAACTTGATAAGTTCTGGACAGCAGGTGTAATAAGAATCTTTGGTCAGACTTTGTTACACTGGTCCAATAGGTTTATTAGCGATCTGATTGGCATTAAATCACATCTCTAAAAGGTCTAATCATGATGTATTTGTTGGTATATATGTTGGTACATTAAACTCAGTAATAGTTAGCATATTGCAAACTAATACTAATCGGATGGTTTTAGGGTATAGGTTATAGTTCGTGAATTAATGCCAAAGATGTTTGTAAGAGTCTGATGTTTTCAAACTATGCTACACATACTTAACAGGAAGTGACGGATGGGATTAACCTTTAAAGTTACAGAAATTAGGCTGTAAAAATAAAATATACTTAGTAAATTCCAAAATAACTGGCAGTATTGTATTGAGGCGACTGGTAATAAATAGTGGAGACAGAAATAATGGGGCGTATAAAAATTTGCTTGTGTAGCTTGTTAGTGTCTTTAATTTTTGGTGGTTGTGCTACAACTATCGAAGGTAATACACCGGAGGCGAAACGCCGGTCTATTTTCGCTATAAAAAATGAAGTGCTTACAGATCTTTACAATATGCGCCCTGAGATGAAAGCTAAGATTACGGCAGCACCCGGTTATGCAGTATTCAGTAATGCTAATCTCTCTTTGTTATTAGTTAGTGCAGGTGTAGGTCACGGGGTTGTACACCGTAAGGGGGCTAAGCCTATTTTCATGAAAATGGGTGAATTTGGTGTTGGAATGGGGCTGGGTATAAAGGATTTTCGTACCGTTTTTGTTTTTCGTGACAAAGTAACTCTGAATAAATTTATTAAAGTAGGCTGGGAATTCGGGGCTTATGCCGATGCCGCAGCTAAAGCCGGAGATACAGGCGTAGCTATTGGAGATGGAATCTTAAACAATGGAATAACCATTTACCAGTTAACGGAAAATGGACTAATGATCAGGGCATCAGTTAACGGGACCAAATACTGGATAGATAATGATTTGAATTAAGCCTAAATTAATATAGAGATCGGATAGAAATAAACTCAACTCAACTCAACTCAACTGCAATAAGATTGCATTAGTCT
>CBDTZS010000375.1:0-1523 GCA_965364955.1 uncultured Tenacibaculum sp.
AATTTTACTTTTTAGTTTAGTTGAATTTGATGCTTTTTCAGAAGGATTTTAAAAGCGTCTATTTAGTGTATATAGATGGTTTTCTATTAAACCAGATAATTGAGTTATACCACTTCACTCCTATAGTCACTCAAGGCAAAGAGTAGTCCAGTACATTTTTAAAGAAACATTTGAGAAGATAAAAATAAAGAAGATTTGTGGTAATTATTTCGCTTTAACAAAAGCTCAAGTTAGATAACGCAGAACATTTTAGTACCAATACATAGAAGAAAGTGCTCTTACTCGAAATAACATAATGACCAACCATTATATTACAATTAGTAATTAATGAGCAGTCATTATATTTTAATTATTTTTAAATGATATGACCCTGAAAAAATTATCTCTTCTTTAATTTATTAACTTTTGCATCCATTTATAGCATCTTGAATACCATCCCATATCTGATTTTGTGATGCTAAGAAAGGCTTTTTTACAATAACATAAGTGACACTTTCTTTGGTTGGATTGAAATCGAAGTTAAGAACGACATCTCCTACAAATGTATTTGTTGTTGCTGTTCCTTTATTAGCTCCTGGTGGCGAATAAATAGTTCCATGTTCTTTTAAACTTGTTGTTTTTACACATTCCCATACTGAAGTACTTACTCCATTAAAACTTTTTGATTTTGACATAATATTACTTTTTTTAATTAGATTATTTATTCCCTTACTTACAGGTTTATACAGATAACATTAAGGTGAAAATTAATTTTAAAAACATGTATAAGTACCTGTTTTTTTTAAACCTCCTAGATGTTTTGTTGCATTTCCTTTTATCATTATTAGTTTTTTGTTTAACACATATTATAGCCTTTACTTAAAAAGTGTTTCTGTTAATTTACTTTGGTAAATATTATGAGTGTCATATTTAGCTAATGTTGAAGCTTCCCAGGCCCAATTATCGTTCATAGCTCTATGTGTAGTAAATCCTTTTTTAATAGTAGCAATAAAAGCATCACTTGTCCATGGACCAGATAAAGTATAGGCCCATCCTTTAGACCATTCTGGTACTACTTTAGCTTTTGGGGCTTTAAAATGATTTAAAATCCATTCTTCTAATTCTGTATAAAACTCATTGGAATATTTTGTGCCAGGAATTGTTAATACATCTAACCAAAGTGCCACATCCCAATTGTTTTTAATAGTTTCTTCATCTGTGGCTAAACTTGAAATTACAGGTCTTCCGGCGGGGCCATTTGTATAAGACGGCATATCATCTCCACTATCTAAACCTGTTACTCTTATTTCTAAAGGAGAATTAATAGGAAACTTATTTTCACCTTTATACTTTAATAACATCATTTCAAATTGAGTAGTAAAATCTGAAATAGCTTGCTGTACATCATTTTTATTCATTAACAAAGCATAACCGTTAGCTGTAACTCGCAACGTAGTATCTTTTACATAGAACAACGTGTTTTTTGATGCTCCCCAAATATCTCTTGATTGTTCGTAAACTGGAAAGCCTAAAATTTCTCCATC
>CBDTZS010000376.1:0-1516 GCA_965364955.1 uncultured Tenacibaculum sp.
ATTTGATGTTATTAAACTCTAGGTTTTTTATTTGCATTGATGTTAGAGACATCATAGCCTGAAAATTTTTTCATATAAGATTTTATAGAAGTACCAAAAGCATCACTAAACTTAAAAACTCCATTTGAACGTAAGTATTTTTTAACATTACCCGCTCCACTTAAATGTGCTGCAGCTAAAATTCCAGATTCTGTAATTTTCGTCCCGTTAATGGTTTTTCCAACACTTCTTCTAATGTCTTTTCTTAGAATCCATTTATTTACTTTACAGTAAGCTATGAAAGCTTTTTCTTGTAACTCAGGTGTTTTAAGAAAATAGGTGGTATTATAAATTCTGAATCTTTTTAAAGTTTCTCTCCCAAATTGATATTTACCTAGATAACCAAGTTTGTTTACTACTCGATATCTACCTTGAGATTCTTTAAAAGCTAAAGCTTCTTTAAAACCAACAAAGTCTTTTAATAAAAAAGGGATGTTAATTTTTTTAGCATGATATGCTATGCTTTTTGGTGTTGTGGTGTTCTTTTCTTTCTTAACCTTTGGAGATGTAAAGCTAACGAGTGCTACAAATCCAATTAATAAAAATACTAAATGCTTGATAATTAGTTACTTTCTGTTTTGCGCTGCAAAGATACGCTAATTATGTCTTAAAATACTTGCACTCAATACATTAGGGTGTTTCTCTTGTTGAGGATACGGTGGTTTTCTTGAATGATTTTTACTAAATAGATAATGAAATAAAGCTTTAATTATCTATTTGTTAAAATTTTACGTGTTTAATTGGGAATTAAAAATTTGTTAAAATTATCGTTTAATTCCTCGTTGATTAATCCATCGTTGGTATTTAGCAGCGTTTCTGTTGTGTTGAGCTAGAGAACTAGCGAAATCATGAAAACCGATTTTTTCAACGCTAGCACACATATAATAATAGCCATGTTTTTTATAATTTAAAACAGCATCTATTGAAGAAACATCGGGCATTGCTATTAATGATGGAGGTAAACCTACATTTTGGTATGTATTGTAGGGTGATTTAATTTTAAGATCTTTAGTTAAGACGCGTTTTACAACAAAATCGTCACCTTTAAGTTGTTTGATGCAGTAAATAACGGTTGGGTCGGCTTGTAGGGGCCAATTATTTTTTAATCTATTTAAATACAAGCCAGCAACAATTGGGCGTTCACTTTTCTGAGCAGTTTCTTTTTGAACTATAGAAGCCAGTGTGATAACTTCTTTTTTAGATAAGCTTAGCTTCTTAGCTTTTTCTAATCTAGAAATATTCCAAAAACGATTGTACTCACGTAGTATTTTATTACGAAATTTTTCAGCAGAAGTATTCCAGTAAAATTCATAACTATTCGGAATGTACATACCTAGAGCGTTTTTTCTGTTAAAACTATTTTTAACTAAAAAAGTCTCATTGGTCATTTCTTTTAGTAAAGAAATAGAATCTGTTTCGATTTGTTGCGAAATTCTTCCTGCTAACTTTTCTAAAGAATCTTGATTGTTAAATGATA
>CBDTZS010000377.1:0-1516 GCA_965364955.1 uncultured Tenacibaculum sp.
CAACGTTTAAAACATTGACTTTAAACGAAATTGACACCATTTTTAATAAATAAAACAAAATATGGGAAAATTAACTGACGCTATAAAACATTTAATAATCATTAACGTGATTATGTATTTTGCTCCCCAATTTCTAAATTTAGATTTAACAAATATTTTCGCGTTGCATTATCCACAAAACGAACATTTTGGAATTTGGCAATTTGTTACTCATACTTTTATGCATGGAGGAACGATGCATTTAGTTTTTAACATGTATGCTTTATGGGCATTTGGTACTGCTTTAGAACAAATGTGGGGAAGAAATAAGTTTTTGTTTTTTTACTTCTCTGCAGGTATAGGTGCAGGTTTAATTTACACACTTGTGAATTACTATCAGTTTAACGGAATTTATGAACAGTTGGTAAATATCGGGATAACAAAATCACAAATAACCGATTTAGTAAATATAAGCAGTAATGATTACAATAGTTTTTTAGAAAGTACTAAGGCTATTCTTTCAGCTTCTAGTACACAAACTCAACCAGCCGACATAGGTCAAATAATAGAGTTGAATAATCTTTTTAATACACCAGCTGTTGGAGCTTCAGGTGCAGTTTACGGTATTTTAGTTGCTTTTGGTTTAACATTTCCAAATGCTAAATTAGCATTGATCTTTTTCCCAGTACCAATTGCTGCAAAATACTTTATTCCTTTAATGATTGCTGGTGATTTATTCTTTGGCGTTACAAAATATTCTGTTGGTAATATTGCCCACTTCGCTCATATTGGTGGAGCAATTATTGGTTTTATTATTGCCTGGTATTGGAAAAAAAACCAATTTAAAACTCTTTAATTTAGTATATTTAGATTCCTTTTAAGAACAGAAAATTAATGAACGTATTAGAAAATTTAAAATATCGATTTAAAAACGCTGGCATCGTAGAACAGCTTATCTATGGTAACTTAGCAATTTTTTTGTTAGTTTTTATTACCAATACTTTTGGTTTTTTATTTCAATCTAGCAACAACTTATTTGTTGAATGGTTTTCTTTACCTGCTAATTTTGATGATTTCTTATCAAAGCCGTGGACTATTATAACCTATGGTTTTTTGCACACAAGTTTTCTTCATATACTCTTAAACTTAATTGCGCTATTTTATATAGGTCATTTATTTAAACAATACTTCACCTCAAAACAGCTTCTTAACTTTTATGTTTTAGGAACTCTTTTCGGAGGGATGTTATTTTTAATTAGTTATGCTATTTTCCCTGCATTACAGAAAGATGCTAGTAATAGTGTCTTATTAGGCGCATCCGCTGGAATTTCTGCTATATTTATAGGAATTGCAACATACATACCTAATTACGAATTAAAATTCCCCCTAATTGGTTTTGTGAAATTGTGGACTTTAGCTTGTATTTGGATCGCTATTGATATTATTCAAATCCCAGCAGGAAATGCAGGTGGACATTTAGCGCATATTGGTGGCGCTTTGTTTGGTTTTTTATATGTTGTAAAAGCAAGTAATAAAG
>CBDTZS010000378.1:0-1514 GCA_965364955.1 uncultured Tenacibaculum sp.
ATATCATCACAGTTTTCGTAATTTATAGGAGTTTGAGGTACTGGTTTACCCGTAATAATTGATTTAAAAGAAGAGTTTACAAAGCAATTTTTTGCGGTTTTATTTCTTATTCTGATGTAAATAGTATCGTTAGCAGTCAGGTTAGTGTAATTACTAGGTGTTGTTATTTGAGTTTTATACGCTATATCAGAAAAAAACAATATTTCAAAAACAGAATTACTTTGTCCTGCTAAAATTTCATTTATTTTAGATGATAAATCTATTTTCACTTTTAAATTGTTATTACAAGTAAGAAGAGAATTAATTGCGGTATTATTTTTTGGAGCTAGAGAAAATTCTAAGGTGATATCATCTTCATCTTCACATGTTCCATTTTTAATTTTACAAGTATACTTTCCGTTACCTAAATTAGCTAAATAATCCTTTTTTGTAGCTAAGGAAATGATTACATCGTCTTTATACCATTGGTAACTATCAGCAGTAATATTTGAAGTTAATAATTTTTCAGTTCCACAAACTGAGGTTTCTGAAGAAGATAAAAAATCTGTACCTAAGTTTAAACCTAAATTAAAACTACCTTTTTCTAAAAAAACGGCAGAATCAAGTTGGTTATCTTTATTATCAGCTATTACTAACTTTATATGATATGTTACATTTGGAGTTACTTTAGCCTTTACAGTAAGTACTTTTGTTCTTCCATCAAAATTAGTGTCGCCAAGTTTATTCCCAGCAAAGTAGGTTTCATTTTTTGCAGGACAGCCAGCACCTCCTCCGCTCGTAGAATTTATGACCCCGTGAACATTGGTAACACTTACTGGTGTGGAAGTACTCGGTATTACAGCTAAATTAGTGTATTTTGTTGATCCGGATTTTCTTAATAAGAAAGCAAATCCATCTGCAAAGTTACAAGGGTAATTATTTTGATACTCCTCTGAAGCCATTAAATAGCGAAAACTAATTTCATCTGATTTTGGAACAAAATCAAATTCAATGACACTAGCATCCTGTAAGTTTGGTTCACTTAATGAATTACTTAAGTCAGTATCGGTTTTTCCTGTTGTAGCTGAGTCTAAATTACCGGCAATAGTTTCTCCTATAGAAAAAGCTTTTCCTGTGGAAATCACAATACCTTCTTTGAAAGGAAATTTACTCCCAGGCTTACTTTTAAAATATCCATAATTTTTAGTTTTTGTATCTGAAGGAGATCCAAAAACGGATGAAGTTATATTAGTTATTTTAGTACAGCTATTATCTATAAGAACTTTTTCAATAAGGTCTTTAGGGCTATATTCAGCTTCTATATGGCTAGGATTATTTACTTGTATGGTTGTTTGTGCTTTTACGGATGAATAAACAAAAAACAAAAAAATAAGACTTAAGGATAATTTTAATTTCATATAAAAGTTAAGACAGTTTAATAGTGATTTCCCCTACTTTCATAAAGGGATGTATTGTTAAATTTCACCTCCTAAGAAGCGAGAAGTGTCCTTGATGTTGGTGAATTTTCCCTTTTC
>CBDTZS010000379.1:0-1505 GCA_965364955.1 uncultured Tenacibaculum sp.
CTGTAGTTATGAAAACAAAGAACAAAAGAAAAGCGGGGCAAGCCCGCTTAGATAAAAGGGGATTAATTATTCTGCACCTATACCACAAATAGGACCATTACAAAAGAAATCATCAGGCGTCATCCAAGGACTTCCATACCTTAACCAGCATTTGTATGGTGTACAGTTCGATGATCCTCCATTAATGTTTTTTTGTTCTGATTTGTTTAATACAGAACCTAAGTTTGAAATGTTCTTTAACATGATGTAAAAATTTAAGTTTCTCAAATTTAGATAGTTAAAAATAAAAAAGAATAGATAAAACCATAAAAAAAGTAAGTTAAAACCATAAAATAAAAATTAAACAAACAGTAGGTTTTCAGATACTAAAAACTGAAAAATTCATTGACATAATTGTGGTAAGTAAAAAAGATGTAATTTTGAATTATTAAGTACCTTTACTCAGTATATCCCTCTCATTAGGGGGTGTGTGCTGAATAAAGGTCAGCATATGAGTAAGTTACCTGTAAGCACAAAACCTAATATTGAAAACAAAAAAAGAAATATTAGAACATTATCAAAACGGACAAAGATTCTATCGAAATGTGGATTTTGATAATGGAGAATCTTATACAAATTCTAATTTCCAAGATGCGATGTTTGAGAACTGTTACTTTGGAGTCGATTTCTCAAATTCTAATTTTAGAAACACACGATTTTCGGAATGTAATCTTAAATCAACTGATTTTCAAAATTGTGACTTAACAAAAACTGAATTCATAAATTGTCTTGTGGATTATATAGAATTCGGTAAATCCGATACATCAAGTTTAATTTTTGAAAATAACACAACTTTTGGAACTGAAGTTAATATTGATATTGAAACGAATAAGTTGATGAATTTTATGCTTCCATTGGTTGCCGAATTATATAAAAATGTTCCTGACTTTAATATATTGAGCGACCATTCTTCTGACTTCTTACTTTATGTGGTTTATGGAGATTTGAGTTTAATATTATCGAAACAAATAACGGATTTAGAAAAACCGAATAAACTGATAACAGACTCATTTACTTTTTTCAATTATTTAGGAGAGAAAAACGATAAAGAAATTGACAATTTATTAATTGTTGGAATTTACGAAGGTCTATATTGGAGTAAAAAATGTAATGATTTAAGTAGTAAATTACTAAAAGGCAGAACAAAAGAAGTTTACGAACATTGGATGATAAATGGTAACATTCAATCTGAATACTGATAAAAGCCAGACAGGTAACACTGTATAAAAAACATAGGACATTTGTGCTTAACCGAAAGTTCTGTGTTTATTAACAAAGTCCGCTAAATATAAAATTTGGCGTTTAAAAAAGAAAAGATAAAAGCAAAATATTTATATTTAGCTAAGTAATAAACAGAAATGAAAGTGCTTATCAACTGCCCTACGTTTCTTATACTTAACGTTAAATTAAATATGGTACGGTAAAGGCACATCGTTTACAAAGTTAAAGGGACATCGTTTACACTT